>NZ_JBHXEM010000096.1:18819-33658 GCF_042724755.1 Kitasatospora sp. NPDC127067
TGCGGCGCACCTTCCCGCCGGCGTGGCATGGCGGCCCGCCCAAGTCCCAACGCGCCACGACGCACCCACAACTCCAACAGCCATCGATGCCACGCCGATGCGCGGCCGTCTCACTGTCCGGCGCACGTCCCGTCCGGTTCCGCGCAGGGGCCACGGGGGCAGGTAGGCACGGCGATCACTCGTCCGCCTGCTGTCGGCCCTCACCCGGGTGCACCCGCTGCGGGCTCCGCGCCAAAGGGGCGTCAGCTTTCCATGAGAAGGATTTCCTTCAATTCGCTCAGGCTGTCGATCCGGTAAGTTGCCCGGGAAAAGTCGTCCGCCTTCGTGAACTCGTTGTGGACGACGGCGCAGTCGATGCCGGCGGCCACCGCCGAGGCCAGTCCCCTGGCTGAATCCTCCACGACCAGGGTCTCCTGCGTGGAGGCGCCGAAGCGCTTCAGCCCGGCCAGGTACGGTTCCGGGTTCGGCTTGGCGAGTTCGTAGTCCTCGCGCACAAGGACGAAGTCCATGAACTGCCTGATCTGACGCTTCTCGTGGATGATGTCGAAGTCGGCCCGCTTCGAGGTCGTCACGATGGCCATCCGGGCAAACCTCGACAGTTCGGCGAGAGTGTCGACGACGCGGTCGATCTCGATGGCCTCGGTCCGCAAGTACTCCTGGTAGTAGCCGTTACGGGCCTCGCGAACCCGGGTGAGGGTCAGGTCGTCGATGCCGGCTGCCCTGGCCTGGACCCAAGAGCCCGCCCCCAGGGCCATGTCCCGGAGGTACTGATCCTTGTCCAGCGTGAAACCGGCCTCCGCCAGGGCGCGTTCCGCGGATCTGAAATACCAGAACTCGGTGTCGACCAGGACACCGTCATGATCGAAGAGTATGAACTTCTTCACGGCATCATTCCTTTCCGGCGGCCGCGACGGACCGGTACATCCCCGCGGATCGTACCGTCACCAGCTGGCACCGATCAGCTTGAGCCGTTCGTTGGACAGGTGCATTCCTGCTCCTGCCCGGATGTGCCGGGCCTTCACCCGTGCGTGACGAGACGGCCGACTTCGCTGCACTGCCTGGACCGAAGCTGTCGGGCGCTGCCGAGCGTGACGCGGCCCCGGGAAGACATCTCATGTGGGCTTGCAGGCTGCTCTCGTGACGATCGTGGAGCGTCTCGTCCCGGACGAGTTGTGGGAGCTGATCCAGTTGGTGGCGCCGGAGACGCCGACTCGGCCGCAGGGCGGTGGCCGGCGCCGCTACGGTGACCGGGAGATGCTGGCGGCGACCGCGCTCGCTCGCCCCTCGTGACCGCCATGGGGCGCCGCCTGGTCGCGGAGGAGTGCAGCGCGTACAGCTCCGGCCCCGGCCCGCAGTGGACCGAGGCCGACCACCGGTCGTACACGAAATGGCGGCGCAAGTGCGGCTACAGCGGCAGCGCTGCGGACGGCATCCCCGGCCAGGGGGCGGTTGCTTGCCTCCCGCTCGGGTGGGGCGGCGTTCCCAGGGTCTGAGCATGGTCCCGCCGCCCCGAGCGCCGTCGCCGGTGCCCGGGGCGGCGGTGCGTCCCGGGTCCGGCCAGGAGACCGCCAGGGTGACCTTCCAGTTGATGGCCCACGGCGGGCAGACCGAGCCGCGGTCCGGCACACAGCGGCCGATCGCGGTGATGGCGCCCGTCCCGGCGGCCGCCGCCGAGAAGGTCCCGTGGGAGTCGCCGTTGGCCTCGGCGCTGCCCGCCGTCTGCGCGAGCAGGGCGGGCGTCGGGGTGCCCAGGGCGTACCAGTACCAGGTCACCGTGTAGTCGCGCAGCGCGAGGAGCTCCACCTGCACGGTGTCCCCCACGTGCGCCTGGACGGCCGATCCGCCGTCCGCACCGGAAATGGTGACGGTGGCGGGCGCGGGGTTGGGGGCCGCCGCCGGTACGGCGGGGGCGGCGGTCGCGGCGCTCGGTGTCAGGGCGAGGGCGGCGGCGGGCACGGCGAGCAGTCTCAGGGCGTTCACGGCACTCCCGGTACTCGGAGGATCGGCGCTCGGAGCCTCCCGTCCACCGGTCGCCCGTGCCGCCTGACAACGGTCTCCGGCCACCGCCGGACGAAGCTGCGTCGAACGGACGCCCCCGCCGACCGTCGATCGCCGTAGCGGCCCTCCTCCGCCGCCGGGGAACACGCCCCGGGCCGACCGGCGAACGGCCCGCCGGGCCGGTCGCCACGACGACGGAGAGGCTCGGCGAACGCCCGCGACCACCGGGAGCGGATCCGGGGTATCCGTCCGCCCGGCCCCTTGGCGGCGGAGGTGCGCGCGCTCGCGCGGGCCGACGGCGCGGTCGCTGCGAGGGCGCGGCTGAACCTCCGGCAGGCCAGGGCGTACCTGCCGGCCGTACGGGACGGGACGGGGCCGAGCCACCCGAGGCGTTGGCGCACCTCACCGAGGAGGGGTCGCCTGCCCACCGCCACTGCCGACCCGGACCGAGCGGCTACGCCTCCCGCTCGAAGAGCAGCAGCGTCCAGTGGACCTCGCCCCGGCCGTGCAGGTCCGCGCGGGTGGCGCGGTGGAGGAGGCGCAGCCCGCAGTCGGCGGCGAGGGTGACGGTGGTCTCGTCCGGGAGGTCGAACATGTGGCGGCCCGGCGGGACGGGGCCGTGGCGGACGGTGAGGGCGAGCCGGCCCGCGGGGGCGAGGAGGCGGGTGAGGGCGGCCATCGCGGGTGGGCGCTCGGCGGGGGCGAGGTGCATCCAGACGGCGGTGAGCAGGACGAGGTCGTAGCTCGCGCCCTCGGCGACGAGCGCGGGCAGTTCGGGCAGCGCGTCGGCGACCCAGCGCACGTCCGAGCCGGCGTGCAACCGCTCTCCGACGGCCCGGAGTTCGGGGGTCGGCTCGGCCGCGACCACCCGGTGGCCGAGGGCGGCGAGGGCGGCCGCGTCGCGGCCGGTGCCCGCGCCGACGTCCAGGACGGACGCGGGCGGGGCCGGGTACAGGTGGTGCAGCTCGCGGTGCACCTCGGTGAAGCTCACGCTCTCGTACTGGACGGCGAGTTGCTCGGCCGCCGCGCCGTACCCGGCGATCCCCGCGGGCGTGTTCACTCCGCCTCCCGGACGGCCACCGCGTCCCCGGCCGCGGCCGCGCGGGCGAAGAAGTCCCGCAGCTCGCGCAGGTCGTGGACGACGAGCGTCGCCCAGGCCTCGGACCACGGTGTCGGGTAGCCGAGGTGCACGGCCGTACGGGCGAGCACGCTGTTCTGCTGGCGGACGAGTTCGCCGAGCGCCGAGTCGCGCAGGAACGCGGAGGCCGCCGCGACCTGTTCGGGGCGCAGCACGGGCACGGCACCGTCCGGCAGTGCGCCGTCCGGCTGGTGCCGGCCGCCGCCGCCGTAGACGGGCAGTCGGGCGGCCGGGTCGGGATGCAGGCCGTTCTCGGTGAGCGCGAGATCCATCAGGACGGCGGTGCGCCGCACGCCGAGGGCGAGGCCGGCGGCGGCCGGCCGGCCGTACCGGACGTCGCGGTCGCTTGGCACGAGTTCACCGAGTTGCTCCGGCGAGCAGGTGCCCACGGCCCGGCCCGGCAGGCGGTGCCGGAAGTGATCCACTCTCACCCGCTCAGCGTAACGAAGGAACGGGGCCGTCACTCCTGCACCGAGCGGTTCGGGTCGCACCGCACCGCGCCACATCCGTTCAGGCCGGGACATACCGGACTGCTCCGGACCGCCCGGAACCCGCCCGGCTCGCCCGGGCCGTGCGTTCGGGCCGTGCGTTCGGGCGGTGCGTTCAGGCTTCGCCCGGGTGCCAGGCGGGCCACTCCCAGGGGCGGTCGGCCCAGTGGACCCGTTGCGGGTCGTGCGGGTCGAGGTCCGGGAAGAGCTGGTGGACGCGCGGCTCGAACTCCTCCTGTGCGAGCGGTTCCCAGCCGTGGCCCTCGAAGTGGATGAGGCGGTAGCGGCTGTCGGTCCGGAACTCGGCCACTTCGACCAGGGGTTTGGACGTGCTGTTGGTCTCCATGTCCCCCAGCATGTGGCGCGGTGGCAATCAACGCCCGTCCAGACCCCTCTTCCGGGTCATGTCCCGGCGTCGGCGCGCTCGTTGAGCACGGAAAGGTTCTGAGGGGGGCCGCTGGAAGGACGAGCACATGACTGGGCAGCCCACCGGAGGGCAGTGGCAGTGGCCGCAGAACGCTTGGCAGCCGCCGCCGGTCCCGACGGATCCGCTACCGCCGTGGTCCACCGCCACGCCGCCGAGGCGTCTGTCACGCAGGGCCTGGACGGCCGCGATGGTCGGGACGGGCGCCGTGCTGGCCTCCGTCCTGGTGATGTGCGGGCCGGGGGCGGGTGACGAGCTGAGCGTGGCGGCGCTGCCGGAGGCCTCGCCCTCCGCCTCGGACCCGGCGGCGCAGTTGCTGCCGGTCTCCCCGTCACCGGCCGTGCCGGCACCGTCCCCGCTGCCGCCGCCCACCCCGGGCGCGGTGATCGCGGTGGGCGGGCCGGGTACGACGGCGGCCGCGCCCGGTGCCGGGGCCAGTGCGACGACCGACGCCGCGCACGCCTCGGCGAGCGCGCGCCCCAAGCCGGGGCACAGCCCGCACGCTCCGGCTCCGGCCCGCGGCCAGTCGGCCGCGCCCACCCCGGCGGGTACCGGGGCGGGCGGGGGCCGGAACAGCATCTGCGACCAGGCCGAGCGGGCGGGCCACTGGCCGGCCGGGTCGGAGTCGGCCCGGCTCTGCCACAGCATCTACGGCTGAATCCACGGCTGAGCCGAGGGCGGCCCCGCGGAGCCATGGACGCGGCCGAACCGGTCGGGCCGGTCGGAACGACCGAACCGGTCGGGCCGGCCTACCCGGTCGGACCGGTGGGCGCGGTCGATCCGGTCGGCGCGGCAGAACCGGCCGGTGCGCCCGGGGCTCCCGCCGTCCCCAGCAGTCCCTTGTCCAGCCGGGGCGCCAGTACCCGCGCCAGGGTGTCGGTGATGTGCCCGGTGTCCCGGTACAGCACCACGCCCTCCAGCACCGCCGGGCAGGAGGGCCCGGCGCCGGGGCAGAGCAGCGGACCGAGGTCGAGGGTCCGCACCCCGTACCGGGCGGCGAGCCCGCCGTCCAGCACCGGGTCGGGCTCGAAGGCCGTGTCGCGCGGGAAGAAGCAGGCGTCCGAGCGCCCGTCGGAGGCGGCCAGGCAGGTCGGGATATCCTTGCCGGGCATCGGGGTGTCGCCGAGGTAGGCGAGCGGGGCGCCGAGCGCGGTGAGCCGGTCCAGGGTGCGGGTCCAGCCCTCGGCGCGCTCCTCCTGGCTGCCGTACCGGTTGAGCCCCGCCATCAGGACCAGGCGCGGCTTGGGGCCGGAGGTCAGCCGGGTGAGGGTGTTCTCGCGCCAGCGGTCGCACTCGTCGAAGGTGCGGCCGAGCACGTTGTTGCGCACGGTGAGGGTGGCCAGCGGGCAGCCGGGCTTGACCAGGACCTCCAGGGCCCAGTGCCGCTGCTCGGCCAGGGCGAGGCCGGCGGAGATCCACTGGCCGGCGTGGGAGTCGCCGAGCAGCACGATCCGGTCGGGGCTGTCCTCGGCGCCGAAGAGGCAGCGCGGGCTGCTGTCGGCGTTGAGCGGGATCTCGCAGCCCTTGCCGGGCGGGAAGTCCTCCCGGGCCCGGGCCAGCGACGGCGTCAGGGTGAGCACCCGGGCGCCGGGGGCGAGCAGGCTCGGGCCGTCGGCGGCTCCGGCGGGGGCCGCCACGGGCCCGGCGGAGGGGTCGCCGAGTGCCCGCACGGTGCCGCCGCCGAGGGTGAGTGCGGCGATCAGCGGGATGACCAGGGCGCTGGCGCCGACCGCGAGCCCGCGCCGGGGGGCGGGGCTGCTGCCGTAGCGCAGCGGCTGTTCGACCAGCCGCAGGGTGAGCCAGGCGGGCAGCGCGGCGGCGGCGGTGAGCGCGAGCAGGGTGGTCCAGGGCAGCGGGCCGTAGCGGGCCTGGGCGATGGTCAGCACCGGCCAGTGCCAGAGGTACCAGGCGTACGAGAGCCGTCCGGCGGCGCGCAGCGGGCGGGTGGCGAGCAGCCGTCCGGCGTCGGCGGCACCGGGGGTGCCGTGCCCGGCGAGCAGGACGGCGGCGGTGCCGAGGACGGGCAGCAGCGCGGCGGTGCCGGGGAAGGGGGTGTTGCGGTCGTACAGGAACACCGGCGTGAGCACGGCGGCGAGGCCGAGCCAACCGAGCACCCGCAGGGTCCGCACCACCGGACGCCGCTCGGCGCGGGCGGCCAGCGCCGGGCCCGCCAGCGCCGCGCAGGCGCCGGCCGCGAACTCCCAGAGCCGGCTGCCGGTGGAGAAGTAGGCGAGCGGCGCGGAGGTGGCCGTCCAGCGCAGGCAGAGCGCGAGCGAGACCCCGCCGACGGCCACCGTGGCGAGGGTGATCGCCAGGGTGCGGCGGCGCCCGTGGAGGTAGCGGGCGAGGCCGAGCAGCAGCACGCCCCAGAGCAGGTAGAACTGGTTCTCCACGCCCAGCGACCAGAAGTGCTGCAGCGGGCTGGGGTCGCGTTCGGCGGCCAGGTAGTCGGTCTGCTCGCCGACGAAGCGCCAGTTGGCGAACTGGCCGGCGGAGGCGATCAGGTCGCGGGCGAGGTCGGTGCCGCGCAGCGGGTCGAGCAGGGCGCCGCCGGCGACGGCGGTGGCGACCAGCACGGTGGCGGCGGCGGGCAGGATGCGCCGGGCGCGGCGGGCGGCGAAGTCCCACAGGCCGAGCGGGCGGCCGACGAGCAGGCCGGTGATCAGGAAGCCGGAGACGACGAAGAAGACGTCGACGCCGACGAAGCCGCCGGTCAGGCCCGGGACGGCGGAGTGGAAGGCGAGGACGGAGAGCACGGCGACGCCGCGCAGCCCCTCGATGTCGGGGCGGAAGGCGGTGCGCCGGCGGGGCTGGCCGTTCTCGGCGACGACGGCGCCCTGCGGGACGGCGGGTTCCCGGCCCACCCGGACGACGCCGGGCAGCAGGTCGGTGGGTGTGTCGGTCGCGGCGGGCGCGGCCGGCGGCGACGAGGCCGAGGCGGATGAGGCCGAGGCGGATGAGGCCGAGGCTGAGGCGGATGAGGAGGACGAGGCTGAGGCGGATGGTACGGCCGTTGACACGGCGGTGCTCCTTGCAGGGCTGGCAGCGGTTTGTCGGGCCCGCCGGGCCGATGGGGCGGCCGGGCGGTGTCCGCGCCGGTGGGGCGACGCGCAAGGAAACTCGTTGGGACAGAGGTGATGTGACGGCCTGTCAGAAGATCAGCGGGTCGGCCCAGCCGGAGGCCAGCAGTCCGCACAGCAGCAGCACGGCGGTGACGGCGACGGCCTCGGCCCGTCCGAACCCGAGGTCGGAGCGGCCCGGTGCGGGCGCGGCGACCTCGCCGACGGCGGCTCCCTTGCCGCCGCCGGTGCCGTTGAGCAGCGGTCGCAGTTCCCGGATCAGCGGGATCATGGTGTACGCGGTGAGTGCGAGCAGCCCGGCGAGCGCCCAGTACGGCCGCCAGCCGTGCAGCAGCGCGGCCCGGACCAGTCCGGCGGCGCCCGCGAGGACAACGAACCCGAGCCAGCCGACCCCGATCCGGGCGACGGCACGGGCGAGCGAGCTGCCGCCGGACACGGCGCCGGTGGGCACCCAGTCGGCGGAGCGGCGGCGCAGCGCGTGCACGATGGCGACCACGTGGCAGAGCCCGCCGAGGAGTTGGACCCGGGTGACCTCGAAGCGCCAGCGGGTGCGGGACATCGCGGGCAGCAGCACCAGGGCGACCCAGATCGGCGGCAGGAACGGCAGCACCTGCCAGGGCTGGATCTCCTCGGGCCGGAAGAACAGCATGATCAGGGCGGGCAGCGGCACGGCGAAGACGTTGACCGCGCTGGTGACGTAGCCGAGGATGCCGTTCCAGAAGCAGAGCCGGGCGGACCGCGGGAGCGGCCCCTTGCGGAAGTCCGGGTCGCGGACCAGGGCCAGGGAGCCGAGGCACCAGCGGTACTGCTGGCTGATGAAGGCGGGCAGGCCGGTGGGCGACATGCCCTTGGCGACCAGCGCGGGGACGTAGCGGGTGGCCCATCCGGCGCGGGCGAGGGCGAGGCCGGTGTAGAGGTCCTCGCTGTGGTCGATCTCGGCGAAGCCGCCGATCCGCTTCAGCGCGGCGCGGCGGTAGAGGGCGTTGGTACCGCAGCAGACGGTGCCGTCCTGCGCGTCCCGGGAGGGCTGGATCCAGCGGTAGAAGATCTCCTGGGTGGCTCCCGCGGCGCGTTCGAGCCAGGACATGTCGGCGTCCGTGTCGAAGCACTGCGGGCTCTGCACGATGCCGACCTCGGGGTTGTCGAGGTAGGGCACCAGGTGGTGCAGGAAGTCGGGGCGGGGGCAGAAGTCGGCGTCCAGGACGGCGACGATCTCGCCGGTGCCCTCGGCCAGGCCGTGGTTGAGGTTGCCGGCCTTCTTGAACCGGCCCCGGTCGGGCCTGGCGTGGTACCGGAAGCCGTAGGACTCGGCGAGTCGGCGCACCTCGGGGCGGCCGGCGTCGTCGAGGACCAGCACGGTCAGCTCGCCGGGCCACTGGACGGCCGCGGTGTGCCGGTAGGCGTTGTCGAGGACGGCCAGTGGTTCACCTGCGGTCGGCAGCAGCAGGTCGACGCTCGGGGCGCGGTCGGGGTTCCAGGCGCGCAGCAGCAGGTCGTGGGAGTCGCGGGTGAAGCGCCGGGCGCGCTGGCCGTCGGTGAGCGAGAGCAGCCAGGTGGCCGCGTTGAGCACGGTGAGCACCAGGAAGGGCCAGAGCAGCGGCTTGCTGAGGGCGAACAGGCCGAGCGTGGCGGTGGCTCCCGCGTAGGACAGGGTGGCGCAGAGCAGCACCCAGCGGCGCTGCGGGCCGAAGTACCAGTAGAGCTCCTCGTCGTCGGGCGGGCTGGGCAGGCGGTGGTCGTCCGGCTCCGCGGGTGTCCGGCGCGGACCGGTGTCGGATGCGGGCATGGCGGTGCCATGGAGTACGGGCATGCGGAAATGGCCCCCCTGGGCAGCGGACGGAGCGTGGCCGTTCGCGCTCAGCTTCTCACATTGGCCTAGACCAATAATGAACGAGGTATGACATCTCCGCATCGCCCCAGCTCAGTGACTTGACCGTGCGTCACCTGCGGAGATCCGGTCCAGCGGAACTGAACCGGACCCCGAGGCAGAGCCGTTCCGGGGGTCGTCAACTCCCCGACCGGTCACGGCTCCAGCACCGCCGCAGTCGTCAACTTCCGTACACGGACGTCCATTCCGTCAGGAGTCCGCCTTCAAGTCCTTGACGAGGTGGGCGAACCGGAGGTCCGGCCGGAGCGGGATGCCGAAGCGCTCGTCGCCGTACGGGAACGGGCTGAACTCCCCGGTGCGCCGGTAGCCGCGCCGCTCGTACCAGGCGATCAGGTCGGCGCGCTGCTCGATCACCGTCATCTCCATCGCGCCGACGCCCCACCGCTCGACGGCCAGCCGCTCCGCCTCGGCCAGCACGGCCCGGCCGATCCCGCCGCCCTGGAGGCCCGGGCGCACCGAGAACATCCCGAAGTACGCCCGCTCGCCGCGCTGTTCCAGCTGGCAGCAGGCGAGCAGCTCGCCGTCCCGCTCGGCCAGCAGCACCAGGCCCTCGGAGTGGCCCACGGCCTCCGTGACGGCCTCCGGGTTGGTGCGCCGGCCGTCCAGCAGGTCCGCCTCGGTGGTCCACCCGGCCCGGCTGGAGTCGCCCCGGTAGGCGGACTCGACCAGGGCGACCAGCGCCGGGACGTCGGCGGGCGTGGCGGGCCGGAACACGGGCTCCCCGTCGGGCCGGGCGGAATCGGTGGCGGTCTCGGTCATGGCTGGTCCTCTCCTCACGTGCGGGGCCGCCCGTGGTGGCCGGCCCGCGGGCATCGTGCCACAGCGCGCCGGGCGCGCCGGGAGCCGCCCCGGAGCCCCTCCGGCGCCGTCCGCAGCCCGCTCCCCTCCCCGCCCCCGGCCGACCGGACCGGCAGAACCGGCAACGCCGGTTGCCGGTCGCGATGTTCCGGCACATCTGACGTGCGTTCACTATGTGAAAAAAGATGCCTGGTGGCGGTGCCAGGTACATGGCTACTCTGCGGTACGGCCGGTCAGGCCCCGGCCGAACCGGGTCATTTCGACCCTCCCCATGCTCGGACCAGAGGAGTGCCCATGCCCCGCTCTTCCCGCTCCGCCCGCACCACCGGCACCGACAGACCGGCCCGCCGCCGTCTGCCCGCCCTCGCCGCCCTCGCCGCCGCGACCGCCCTGGTCGCCGGCGTGGCCGCCCCCGCGTACGCGGCCGAACCCGCCCCTGTCGCCCCCGTCGCCGAAGGCCGCCCCGGCTTCCACCCCGAGCAGGACTTCGCCGGCTCCACCGTCGCCGCCCGCGAGGGCCGCGGCGCCGCCGCCCCGTTCGCCTCCCTCGCCGCCACCCAGACCCCGGGGCTGGACGTCTCCAGCTACCAGGGCAACGTCAACTGGTCCTCGGTGGCCGCCAACGGCGCCAGGTTCGCCTACGTCAAGGCCACCGAGGGCACCGGCTACACCAACCCGTCCTTCGCCCAGCAGTACAACGGCTCCTACAACGCCGGGCTGGTCCGCGGCGCCTACCACTTCGCGCTGCCGAACGCCTCCTCCGGCGCCACCCAGGCCAACTACTTCGTCAGCCACGGCGGCGGCTGGTCCGCCGACGGCAAGACCCTGCCGCCCGCGCTGGACATCGAGTACAACCCCTACGGCGCCACCTGCTACGGCCTAAGCCAGAGCGCCATGGTCAGCTGGATCCGGGACTTCAGCAACACCGTGCACTCCCGCACCGGCCGCTACCCCACCATCTACACCACCACCAACTGGTGGACCCAGTGCACCGGCAACAACGGCGGCTTCGGCACCACCAACCCGCTCTGGATAGCCCGCTACGCCTCCTCCGTGGGCACCCTGCCGAACGGCTGGGGGTACCAGACCTTCTGGCAGTTCGCCGACTCCGGCTCCTTCCCCGGTGACCAGAACTACTTCAACGGCGCGGCCGACCGCCTCCGCGCCCTCGCCCTGGGCTGACGGCCGGCGGCCGACGGCTTGACGGCCTGACGGCCTGACGGCTTGACGGCTTGACGGCCTGACGGCTTGACGGCTTGACGGCCGACGCAGCCGCGCCGGTGCGGGGCGCCGCAGCGCGTCCCGCACCGGCCGGTGTCGGACCGACGGGGTTCACAGGGCCTTGAGGCCGTCCAGCAGCCGCTGGCCGCCCGGGCTGCCGAGGCCGGTGCACGGGTCCCAGCCGGGCCCGGAGGGGTACGCCCCGTTGCTGCCGACGGTGATGTCCCGCAGGACGCCGGTCGCGAAGTGCGCGTACAGCAGCGGGTTGAGGAAGCCGACCCGGTGGCCGAGCCCCTGGTTGATCCGGGCCAGCAGGGCGGCCCACATCGGGGCCGACGCGCTGGTGCCGCCGACCAGGTCGACGTGCACGCCGTCCACGTTCGGGACGACCACGCCGGTGTTCCGGGAGGCGACCGCGGCCACGTCGGGCACACCCCGGCCCTGCACGTGCGGCGGGTTGGCGGCGACCGGCATCGTGAGGCCGACCTGGTACGGGGGCACCGGGAACATCCTGCTGATGCCGCCCCCGGTCCGCGCGCCCGGTCCGTCGTCCCAGACGATCTCCTTGTCGACCGCGCCGCCCTGGACCACCAGGTGGGTGCCGCCGACGCCGAGCACGTGCGGGCTGGACGCGGGGAAGTCGGCGTGGGCTCGCTCGCCGAAGTGGACGTCCCGGGAGCCGTCGTCGCCCGAGGCGCAGCAGATGCTGATGTCCTTGGTACCGGCGTTGATGAAGACGCCGTCGACGTTGGCGACGCCCGCGGGGGTCCAACGCGGGCCCCCGTCCTCGGTGTTGCCGTAGCTGCTGGAGATCACCGTGGGCCGGTTGACGGTGTCGGTCGCGATCTGGTTGATCAGATCGGTCCAGCCCTGTTCGGTGAACTTGCTGAAGTAGACGACGATCTTCGCCCCGGGTGCGAGGGAGCCGACCACCGCGAGGTCGAGCATGATCTCGTCGGTGCTGTCGAACGGGTCCGCGGTGGCGTCGCCCGGGCCCGGGTCGTTGCCGGGGGATCCGACGTTCTGGATCACCACGTTGGTGATGTCCGGCACGGGCAGCCCCAGTGCGGTGAAGTACGTGCTCAACGCGTCCGGCGAGTAGCCGCCGGAGGGCACACCGGGCGACGTCTCGCCGTTGAAGGCGAGGACGGCGATGCACTGGCCGGTGCCGTCGAGACCGGCCGGGTAGGTGTACGGCTTCGCGAGCTGGTGCGGGAAGAAGACGCCCGTCGGCAGGGCCGGTACGGCCTTCGCCGTGATCGGGAGGCTGACGTCCGTCCGGTGGATCAGCAGGTTGGCGCCGATCGGCCGGTCGTCCAGGCCGAACACGCCGGTGACGACGCCGCTCAGCTCCTCGGGGACGTGGACGGCGCCCTCGCGGCCACGGTAGACGCGGGGGTTGTCGCGGGCGTCCTGGTAGCGGTAGCGGGCCAGGGTGACCCGGAAGGCGTCCGCGACGTCCCCGGTGGTGCCGGTCAGCTGGACGCTGCGGGCCAGCGGGTTCTCGTTGGAGACGGCGAGGCGGTGCTCGGCGGCGAAGGTCTCGACGGCCTTCAGGTCGGTGTCGCGCCAGCGGTGGACGGCGGCGTACTCGTCGTCGGTGGGGACGGTCCGGCGGGTCGGCGGCTGGAGCGCCAGCTCGTACAGGTCCGGCCGCGGGGGCGCGTCGGGGTCGCGCCGCAGGTAGACGGTGACGGTCAGGGGTGCCCGTGGGTCGGCCGGTCCGATGACTCGCGCTCCGTCGAGCGGAACGCGGGAGCTGTCCGGCAGCGCCACGTAGTGGTTGGTCGACATGATCGCTCCAGCGGTCGGGTCAGCGCCGGGAGCCTCGCGACTCTTGGTCGTGTGCTTTCGACTGTCCGTGTACGGCACACGCTTATGTCGTACACGTACAGCGTCCTCCCGGCCCCCGGCGCCGTCAAGGGGCCGCCGGGGGACGCGAAGTGGACGCGAAGTGGACGCGAACAGGAACGCGACAGGACGCCGACGGGCGCCGCCCCCGGCCGGAGCCGGGGGCGGCGCCACGGGCTGCCCGGGCTCAGCCGTCGATGCGGTGCTGGCTCCAGAAGGAGGTCAGGTCCACGGTGGTGGCGGCCTGGGCCGCGGCCTTGAACTCCGCGGTGGTGGAGACGCCGTTCCAGTGCGCCTGCGCGTAGTTCCGCAGCAGCGTGGTCATCGCGGTGTCGCCGATCGTCCGGCGCAGGTCGTGCAGGGCGCACTTGCCGTAGCCGTAGACGACCGTGGAGTAGCGCGAGGAGTTGGCGTCCCAGTACGCCATCGAGTTGGTGATCCTCTCCGCCGAGGAGGCCCAGGAGACGCTGTTCCAGCAGCCGTTGCCGGTCTTGCCGAGGGCGAGGTCGGTGGCGTAGTCGGTGAAGGCCTCGTCCAGCCAGGGGGCGTTGTACTCGTCGTCGCCGACGATGCCGTACCACCACTGGTGGCCGATCTCGTGGGTGAGCGCCGTGGTGCTGACCAGGTCGAGGACGAATCCCGGGTACTCCATGCCGCCGAACCAGAAGTTGTTGTCGATCACCGCGTCCAGTTCGCCGTACGGGTAGGCGCCGAAGCGCTGGGCGTGGGCGTCGACCGCCGAGGTCGCGGTGGAGAGCATCGACTTGGAGTCGGCCGCGCTGATCCCCGCCACCGAGTAGACGTTGACCTTCACCCCGGCCGCCGAGGTGCCGGAGATCCGGGTGAACGGTCCGGCGCCCCAGGCGAAGTCGCGCACCTTGCTCGCGGTCGCCTTGGTGACGGTCCGGCCGGTCGTGCCGGGGGTGTCCACCGAGGTGCCGGTCGCGGGCACCAGCAGGCCGGTCGGGTGGTCCAGGGTGACGGTGAAGTCCGAGGCCATCGAGTAGAAGGACTCGCCGTTGTTGGTGTACGGGTCGAGGTGCCAGCCGGCCGCGTCCCGTATCGCCAGGACGGGCAGGGCGTTGCCGAGGAAGTTGTACGCGCCGTCGTGGCCGAAGCGGTCCGCGCCGCTCGGCACGGTGATGCCGAGGTCGAAGCCGACGGTGCCGCTCTGGCCCTGGGCGAGCGGGGCCGGCAGGGTGATCTTGAGCGCGGTGCAGTTCACCGTGAGCGGGGAGGGCGTGCCGCCGGTCACGTTGGTGACCGTGATCGGGGTGCTGGGGCAGCTGCCGTGGGCGTTGTCCCACAGCCGCAGGTACACCTCGTTCAGCGCGGTGGGCGAGGCGTTGCTGAAGGTCACGCTCTCGTGCCCGGTCCAACTGCCGCCGGAGGCGTCGCTGGTGAGGTCGACGGTGTACGCCGGCGCGGCCGGGGTGCGGGTCGGGTCGCCGGGCTGGGGGGTGGTCCCGCCGCCGGAGACGTCCAGGGTGACGTCGTCCAGCACGAAGCTGGTCTGCAGGCTGGCGTCCTCGACGCCGGTGAAGGCGAGCGTCGCGGTCTGGCCGGCGAAGGCGGAGACGTCGACGGTCTTGTGCACGTACCCGCTCAGGGCGTCCAGGTTGGAGTAGGTGGCCACCGTGGTGGAGCCGAGTTTGACGGCGAGCTTGTCGTAGGCCGTGCCGGCGGTCGTCTCGGCGGTGTCGACGTGCAGCCAGAAGCCGAGCGTCGCAGTGCCGCACCCGGCGGGGAGGGTGACGGACTGCGAGAGGGTGTCGGTGTGGCTGGAGCCGTAGCCGTCGAGCCAGGCGTAGGTGCTGCCGGAGTGCGCGCTCTGGCCGCTGTCGGCGGTGATCGCGCCGCTCGGCGCCGTCCAGGGCGAACTGCCGGACTCGAAGCCGCCGTTGGCCACGACCTGGGCGGGTGTGCAGTCCGCGGCGCTCGCCACGGTGGGGG
>NZ_JBHXEM010000097.1:0-33398 GCF_042724755.1 Kitasatospora sp. NPDC127067
GGGGGGCTGGCACTCGGGGGGGGGCCCGCACCCCGGGGGGGGCGGGCGACGGGGCGGGGGGTACCGGGGGGGGTAAAACTCACGCCCCGCGTCCGCCCCCCCACCCCGCCCCCCGCCCGCCGCGTCTCCGCCTGCCGGGGCGCTCTGCGCACCGCTCTCGCCCGTCCGCGTGTCATCGCGGCCGCGGCCTCCCCGGCGGCACCGCTCCCCGTCCCCAGGGGTTCGGTGCCCGTCTTCGACCGGCCTCGGGGCCGGTGTCCTTCTTTCCCCGCTCAGCGGGTGATCAGATCGGCGACGGCCTGGGCCTGGTTCGCCATCTGCTCCCACCCGCCGAACAGCAGCACCAGGAGCACGGCGCACGGCAGGGCCATGGCCAGCGCCACGGCGGGGTGCCGCGTGGGCTGCTCGGTGGACCGGGACTGGACGGAGGCCGGCCGACGGCGGGGGGTTCCCGTGATCTGCGGTGCCATGTCCTTGCTCCTGATCCGGTCGAGTTGGCGCGGTGGACGGCTTACCTCGGGGGACGAGCTCCCCGTCCACCGCTGGACACAACGCTATTGGCCGGAGGGTCCTCCGGGCGTCATGCCGTCGTACTGTTCCTCGGACGTCCGGGAGGATGACGATCCGACTCGGGGCCTACTACCGCAGGGGGACGGAAGGCTCATCCGACCCCCGAGGGAACCCTGAGGGGCAACCCCGAGAAGCCCTTCGACGTCCTTGTGACCTGCAGGTCAACGCAAGATCCGACAATCGCACGGCGGCTTCAGGTGTTGCGTATCAGCACACCGCAGCGGGCAGTCCGTAAGCTGTGCCAGACAGGAACTGACGATGGCCCAACCGACGGGGCCTCACCCACAGGCTGACGGGGAACGAAACATGGCGATGATGCGGCTGAGGCGTGAGGACCCCCGCATCGTCGGGCCGTACCGCCTGCACCGGCGACTGGGCGCCGGCGGCATGGGCGTGGTCTACCTCGGCTCCGACCGCCGCGGGCAGCGCGTCGCCCTCAAGCTGATCCGCGCCGAGCTCGCCGAGGACCAGGAGTTCCGCACCCGCTTCGCCCGCGAGATCGCCGCCGCCTCCCGGATCCGGGGCGGCTGCACCGCGCGCGTGGTCGGCTCGGACATCGAGACCGAACGGCCCTGGCTGGCCACCGCGTACGTGCCGGGGCCCTCGCTCTACAAGCGGGTCGGCGACGAAGGACCGCTCAACTGGCCCGAGGCCGCCCGGATCGGGGCCGCGCTCGCCGACGGACTGGTCAAGGTGCACGAGGCGGGAGTGGTCCACCGGGACCTCAAGCCGTCCAACATCCTGCTCTCTCCCCGAGGCCCGCGGATCATCGACTTCGGCATCGCGTGGTCGCGCGGCGCCAGCACGCTCACCCACGTCGGCACCGCGGTCGGCTCCCCCGGCTTCCTCGCGCCCGAGCAGGTGCGCGGGGTCGCCGTCACGCCCGCCACCGACGTCTTCGCCTTCGGGGCCACCCTCGCGTACGCACTCACGGGGGACACCCCGTTCGGCTCCGGGGCGTCCTCCGAAGTGATGCTGTACCGGGTCGTCCACGAGGAGCCCGACCTCTCCGCCGTACCGCCGCAACTGGCGCCGCTGATCCGGGCCTGCCTCGCCAAGGAACCCGCCGAACGCCCCGGAGCCGCCGCGCTGCACGAGCGGCTCAGCGAACTGGCGGCGCGCGGTGCGGCCGCCGGGAACGCCGGCGGCGCCCGCGGCACACGACCCGGACGGGCCGCCCCCGCACCCGCTCCGGCCCAGCAGGAGAACGGCCGGCAGAGCGTGCCGGCCCCCGGACGCCCGCCCGAGCCGCCCGCCGCGGCACGGGCCCGGGCTGCGGCGGGCCGCCCCGGCGCGCAGGCGGCCGGGGCCGCCGGACGGCGACCCCAGGGACCGGCCGCGCCCGCGCCGCGGCCCGAGGCCACGCCGGTGACCCGCCCGCTGCGGGCGCGTCCGGACCGTCCGCAGACCCCGCCCCCGGGCCGCCCCGGCCCCCACGACCGGGTACGCCCCCGGGACCGCCAGCACACCCCCGCCCCCGGCGGGCGGCCCGGCACCGCCCGGCAGCGGCTGCTCCGGCAGCGGCTGGTGGTCTTCGTCACCGTGACCATCGGGGTGGCGCTGGCCATCGCGGCGGCGCAGGGCTGCGAGAACCGGGACAACCGGAGCGTGCGGCCACCGAGCGCGGTGGTGGTGAATACGGGCTCCGGCGGCGAACAGGCGGTGCCGGGGACCTCGGCGGACGTCGTGCCGCAGTCCTCGACCGCGCCACAGGCCTCGACCGCGCCGCTCCCGGCGGCGGCGCGCAGTGGCGCGGACAGCGGGCTGACAGCCCCGCAGGCGCCCGTGCCACCGGTGGACTGGCCCAACCGCAGCTACCCCGACGGGGCCGGCGGGCCGGCCGTCGCCCTGCAGAACGGGCACTCGGTCGGGGCCGGGCCGCAGATCACGCTCAGCGCGGTGCTGCCGGCCCGGTACAAGGGCCTGCCGGCCGCGGTGGTCGTCCTGCGGCGGGCGGAGGGTTCGACCCAGGTCGACCTCGTCCAGCTCTACACCTTCACCGGGGACACCCCGGTCGCCACCACCTCCCGCACCTCGGTGGCGGACCCGCAGGCGGCGGCCACCTGGCGACTGGACGGCAGCACGGTCGTCCGCGAGGAACGCTCGGCCGTCACCGGCGCCGTCGCCTCCACCCGCTACACCGTCCGCCCCGACGGCACCCTCGACGAATCCTGGCCCGGCGCCACCACCCCGCCCCCCGCCGCCGCCCCGGCCCCACCCACCTCCCCCACCGGCTGAAGCCACCCGGGCCACGTCCGCACCACGACGGCCGGCGCGAGAAGTCGGGCGGGCCGACTTCTGATGCAGCGGCGAGGCCACTGCGACCGTCCGGGCAGCAGGCCGAGCAGCACGCACTGGAAGTCGAGCCTGCCGACTTCTCGTGCGGGAACGGGCCGAGCGGCAGGCGAGAAGTCGGGCAGGGCGCCCGCCGGAGGACACTGCTGCGGCCGGGGGGGTCGGTGGGGGCTCCGGTGAACCGGGCGTGCGTGGGGAGTCGGGCGGTCAGGGGGTGGGGGTGGTGACGGCGTAGAAGGCCACGGCTGCGGCGGCGCCGACGTTGAGGGAGTCGATGCCGTGGGCCATCGGGATGCGGACGGGGTGGTGGGCGGCGGCGATGGCGCGGGGGGTGAGGCCGTCGCCCTCGGCGCCGAGCATCAGGGCGGCCTTGGGGAGGCCGTGCGGGGTGAGGGTGTGGAGGTCGACCGCGGCCTCGGCGGGGGTGAGGGCGAGCAGGGTGAAGCCGGCCTCGCGGACGGTGTCGAGGGCGGCGGGCCAGGGGTCCAGGCGCGCGTACGGGACCGCGAAGACGGCGCCCATGGAGACCTTGACCGCGCGCCGGTAGAGCGGGTCGGCGCAGTCGGGCGAGAGCAGGACGGCGTCCATGCCGAGGGCGGCGGCGCTGCGGAAGATGGCGCCGAGGTTGGTGTGGTCGACGAGGCCCTCCAGCACGGCGACCCGGCGGGCCCCGGCGAGCACCTCGGCGGCGTCGGGGAGGGGCTTGCGCTCCATCGAGGCGAGGGCGCCGCGGTGCACGTGGTAGCCGGTGACGGCTTCGGCGAGCGCGGGCTCGACCACGTGGACGGGGGCGTCGGCCTCGGCGATGACGTCGCCCATCACCTCCAGCCACTTGGGGGTGAGCAGCATCGACCGCATCCGGTAGCCGGCGGCCAGGGCGCGGCGGATGACCTTCTCCCCCTCGGCGATGAAGAGGCCCTCGGCGGGTTCGCGGCGGCGGCGCAGTTCGACATCGGTCAGGCCGGTGTAGTCGGCGAGGCGGGGGTCGGCCGGGTCGGTGATGGTGCGGGGTTCGGACACCCTGCGATCTTGCCAAGCCCGGGCGGGGAAGGCCAAACGGCGGAGGGAGCGGGGTGGTCCCCGGCTGGCCGTAGTGCAAATATGACCGTATGGCCCGAAATCCGGGCCGATCCTGGGCTCCGTCGGCCTCTGGCGCCACTGGCTCCGCCGGCTCCCCCGGTGGGCGCCCACACGGTCGGCCACAGCTGCCGCACGCGAAGCGGCGGTGGCCGGTCTGGCACCGGTCGGTGGCGGGGCAGGTCTTCGCACTCCAGGTGCTGGTCGTGCTGCTGCTCGTGGTGGCGGCCGCGGTGGCACTGGTGGTGCAGTCGCGCAACGACGCCACGCACGAGGCCCGCAACCGTTCGGTGGCGGTGGCGCAGACCTTCGCCAACTCCCCGGGCATCGTCGCCGCGCTGCGCTCCCCCGATCCGACGGCCCTCCTGCAGCCGAGCGCGGAAGCCGCACGGGTCGCCTCGGGCGTGGACTTCATCGTCGTGCTGAACGACCAGGGCATCCGCTACACCCACCCGAACCCGGCCCGGATCGGCCAGAAGTTCGTCGGCGTCTACGAGCCCGCCCTGCACGGGCAGGTGGTGACGCAGCAGGTCTCGGGCACGCTCGGCCGCCTGGTGCAGGCGGTGGTCCCGGTGTACGCGCCGGACGGCTCGGTGGTCGGGGCGGTCTCGGCGGGCGTCACGCTGAAGAACATCAGCAGCGCCAGCCAGCGGCAGCTGCCGGTGGTGCTGGGCGCTGCGGCGGCCGCGGTGGGGCTCGCCACGCTGGGGACGGCGCTGATCAGCCGGCGGCTGCGGCGCCAGACGCACGGGCTGGGCCCGGTCGAGATGACCAGGATGTACGAGCACCACGCGGCGGTGCTGCACGCGGTGCGCGAGGGCGTGATGATCATCGGCGGGGACGGGCGGCTGCTGCTCTGCAACGACGAGGCGCGCCGGCTGCTGGACCTGCCGCCGGACGCCGAGGGCCGCCCGGTGACCGGGCTGGGCCTGGAGCAGGCGCCGCTGGAGCTGCTGACCGCCGAGCGCCAGGTGACCGACGAGGTGGTGCTGGCCGGGGAGCGGCTGCTGGCGGTGAACGTCCGGCTGATCGACCGGCCGGGCGGCCTGCCCGGATGCGTCGCCACGCTGCGCGACTCCACCGAACTGGCGGCGCTGTCCGGCCGGGCCGAGCGCGCGCAGCGGCGGCTGCGGCTGCTGTACGACGCCGGGGTGACGGTGGGCAGCACGCTGGACGTGACACGGACGGCGGAGGAGCTGGCGCAGGTCACGGTGCCGCGGTTCGCGGACTTCGTCACGGTGGACCTGGCGGACCAGGTGCTGACCGGCGAGGAGCCGCCGCCGGGCCCGTCGCTGGGGCGGATGCGCCGCGCCGCGGTGGCGGGAGTACGGGACGACGCGCCGTTCTACCCGGTCGGCACGGTGCTGGACGTGGTGCCCGAGACCCCGCTGGCCGGGGCGCTGCACAGTGGTGAGCCGGGCATCGAACCGCACCTGGCGGAGGTGGACGAGTGGCGGGACCAGGACCCGGAGCGGTCGGCGCAGGTGCTGGCGTACGGGGTGCACTCGCTGGTGCGGGTGCCGCTGCGGGCGCGCGGGGTGCTGCTGGGGGTGGCCCGGTTCTGGCGGGCGCAGCGGGCCGAGCCGTTCGAGGCGGACGACCTGGCGCTCGCGGAGGAGCTGGTCGCGCACGCGGCGGTGTGCATCGACAACGCCCGCCGCTACACCCGGGAGCACACCATGGCGGTGACGCTCCAGCACAGCCTGCTGCCGCGCAACCTGCCGGAGCAGACGGCGCTGGACGTGGCGCACCGCTACCTGCCGGCGCAGGCCGGGGTGGGCGGGGACTGGTTCGACGTGATCCCGCTGCCGGGTGCGCGGGTGGCGCTGGTGGTCGGGGACGTGGTGGGGCACGGACTGCACGCGGCGGCGACGATGGGCCGGCTGCGCACGGCGATCCACAACTTCTCGACCCTGGACCTGCCGCCGGACGAGCTGCTGGGGCACCTGGACGAGCTGGTGAACCGGATCGACCAGGACGAGGCGGCGGGCGGCGGGCGCGCGGAGCTGGCCGGGGCGACCTGTCTGTACGCGATCTACGACCCGGTGTCGCGGCGCTGCACGCTGGCCACCGCCGGTCATCCGCCGCCGGCCGTGGTGGATCCGCAGGGCCGGGTGGTGTTCCCGGAGCTGCCGACCGGGCCGCCGCTGGGGCTGGCGGTG
This sequence comes from Kitasatospora sp. NPDC127067, assembly GCF_042724755.1. Taxonomy (NCBI): domain Bacteria; kingdom Bacillati; phylum Actinomycetota; class Actinomycetes; order Kitasatosporales; family Streptomycetaceae; genus Kitasatospora; species Kitasatospora sp. NPDC127067. The sequence goes on from NZ_JBHXEM010000097.1 coordinate 6,105, forward strand.
CTGCCGTTCGAGACCGCCGAGCTGGAACTCGCCGAGGGCAGTCGGCTGGTGCTGTACACGGACGGGCTGGTGGAGGACCGGGAGCGGGACATCGACGAGGGGCTGGAGCTGCTGCGGGCGGCGCTGTCCGGGCCGCCGCGCACGCCCGAGCAGACCTGCGCGGACGTGCTCGGGGCGATGCTGCCGGCGCACCCGCAGGACGACATCGCCCTGCTGGTGGCCCGGACCAGGGTGCTGGCCCCGGAGCACGTGGCGCAGTGGGAGGTGCCCTCCGACCCGGCGGCGGTGCGCGAGGTCCGGGCCGCGGTGGCGGAGCGGCTGACGGCGTGGGGGCTGGAGGAGGCCGCGTTCGTCACCGAGCTGATCCTGAGCGAGCTGGTGACCAACGCGATCCGGTACGGCTCCGGGCCGATCCGGGTGCGGCTGCTGCGGGACCGTTCGCTGATCTGCGAGGTGTCGGACGGCAGCAGCACCTCGCCGCACCTGCGGTACGCGGCGACCGAGGACGAGGGCGGGCGCGGGCTGTTCCTGGTCGCGCAGTTCGCGGACCGCTGGGGGACGCGCTACACGGCGACCGGGAAGGTCATCTGGACGGAGCAGCCGCTGGAGTAGCCGCGGAACGGCCGCGGAACGGGAGGTCGGACCGGCCGACTTCCCACTCCGGCGCGTTGGCCGCGGAACGGCCGCTCCGGCGGCCGCTGCGGCGCGTTCGCCCCGGCGGGTCCGCGCCGGCCTACGGCTGGAAGGCCGCGGCCAGCACGTTGACGACGTCGCCGATGACGATGACCGCCGGGGGCTTGACGCCCTCGGCCTCGACCACCGCGGCGACGGTGCCGAGGGTGGCGTCCACCCGGCGCTGGGCGGCGGTGGTGCCCTCCTGGACGACGGCGACCGGGGTGTCCGCCGGCCGGCCGTACTCGACCAGCCGGGCGGCGATCGCGCCGATCTTGTCCACGGCCATCAGCAGCACCAGGGTGCCGCTCATCCTCGCGGCGGCCTCCCAGTTGGTGAGCGAGCGCTCGTCGTCCGGGCCGACGTGGCCGGAGATCACGGTGAACTCGTGGGTCATGCCGCGATGGGTGACCGGGACACCGGCCGCCGCGGGGACGCTGATCGAGCTGGAGATCCCGGGCACCACGGTGACCGGCAGCCCGGCCTCCGCGCAGGCCAGCAGCTCCTCGCCGCCGCGGCCGAAGACGTACGGGTCGCCGCCCTTGAGCCGGACCACGAACTTGCCGGCCTTGGCGTGCTCGACCAGGGTGCGGTTGATCGCCTCCTGGGCCATGAACCGGCCGTACGGGATCTTGGAGGCGTCGATCACCTCGACGTGCTCGGGCAGTTCGGCGAGCAGCTCGCGCGGGGCGAGGCGGTCGGTGACCACCACGTCGGCGTCGGCGAGCAGCCGGCGGCCGCGCACGGTGATCAGGTCCGGGTCGCCGGGGCCGCCGCCGACCAGGGCCACGCCGGCGCCGTGCGCGCGGTACTGGCGGGCGGCCAGCGAGCCGTCCCGCAGGCCGTCGACGATGGCGTCGCGCAGGGCGGCGGAGTGGCGCGGGTCGCCGGTGAGGACGGCGACGGTGGCGCCCGCGTCGCGGCCGCTGGCCGGGGTCCAGGCGGTGGCCGCGGCGGCGTCGTCGCTGCGGGAGCAGAACACCCGCTCGCGCTCGGCCTCGGCGCTGACCGCCGCGTTGACGGCCGGGTCGTCGGTGGCGACCAGGGCGTACCAGGTGCCGGCCAGGTCGCCGTCCCGGTACGGGCGGGCGTGCCAGGTGAGCTCGCCGGCGTCGGCCATCGCCTGGACGGCCGGGGTGGTGGCCGGCGATATCAGGTGCAGGTCGGCACCGGAGGCGATCAGGGCCGGCAGCCGCCGCTGGGCGACCTGGCCGCCGCCGACCACGACGACGCGGCGGCCGGCCAGCAGCAGGCCCACCGGGTAGGGGGTACGGCCCTCGGTGCTCGGGTGCGGGGTGGGCGCGCTCATCGGCGGTGCTCCTGATCGGGGGTGAGGGTGTGGGGAAGGTACGGCACCGCTCCGCGGTCCGGCGCGCCCTCGGGCCGGATCGCGGAGCGGTGACGGGGTGCGTCAGGCCTTCTCGGTGACCCCGGCGGAGTCGAAGGTGGCTACATCGTGCATCGCCCGGGCCGCGCTCTGCACCAGCGGCAGGGCCAGCAGGGCACCGGTGCCCTCGCCGAGCCGCAGGTCCAGGTCGATCAGCGGGCGCAGGCCGAGCTTCGCCAGCGCGGCCTGGTGGCCGGGCTCGGCGGAGCGGTGGCCGGCGATGCAGGCGGCCAGCACCTCGGGGGCGATGGCCTTGGCGGCCAGCGCGGCCGAGCCGGCGATGACGCCGTCCAGGACCACCGGGGTGCGCAGCGAGGCGGCGCCCAGCAGGAAGCCGGCCAGGGCGGCGTGCTCCAGGCCGCCGACGGCGGCGAGGACGCCGACCGGGTCGCTCGGGTCGGGCTGGTGCAGGGCCAGCGCGGCGCGGATGACCTCGATCTTGCGGGCGTGGGTCTCGTCGTCGATGCCGGTGCCGCGGCCGGTGACCTCGGCCGGGTCGAGGCCGGTGAACACCGAGATCAGGGCGGCCGAGGCGGTGGTGTTGGCGATCCCCATGTCACCGGTGACCAGTGCCTTGTTGCCCGCCGCGACCAGGTCGCGGGCGGTCTCGATGCCGACCTCGATGGCCTTGAGGGCCTCCTCGCGGGTCATCGCCGGGCCCTGGGTCATGTCGGCGGTGCCGGGGCGGACCTTGCGCGGCAGCAGGCCGGTGGCGCGGCCCTGCTGGACGGCGTCCGGCAGCTCGGCGGCGACGCCGACGTCGACCACGCAGACCTCGGTGCCGATCTGCTTGGCGAAGGAGTTGATCACCGCTCCCCCGGCCAGGAAGTTGGCGACCATCTGGGCGGTCACCTCCTGCGGCCAGGGGCTGACGCCCTGGGCGTGCACACCGTGGTCGCCGGCGAAGATCGCCACGCAGGCGGGCTCCGGGATCGGCGGCGGGCACTTGCGGGACAGCCCGCACAGCTGGGCCGAGATGATCTCCAGCATGCCGAGCGAGCCGGCCGGCTTGGTCATCCGCTTCTGACGGTCCCAGGCCTCGCCGAGCGCCTTGGCGTCCAGCGGCCGGATGCCGCGCAGGGTCTCGGCGAGCAGGCTCTGCGGCTCCTCGCCGGGCAGCGCGCGGTTGCCGTACTGCTCCTCGTGGACGACCCAGGACAGCGGGCGCTTCTTGGCCCAGCCCTGCTGCTCCAGCTCGGGCTCGTCCGGGAACTCGTCGACGAAGCCGACGCACAGGTAGGCGACGACCTCCAGGTGCTCGGGCAGGCCGAGTTCGCGGACCAGCTGCTCGTCGTCGAAGAAGCTCACCCAGCCGACGCCCAGGCCCTCGGCGCGGGCGGCCAGCCAGAGGTTCTCGACGGCCAGGGCGGCCGAGTACGGGGCCATCTGCGGCTGGGTGTGCCGGCCCAGGGTGTGCCGGCCGCCGCGGGTGCGGTCGGAGGTCACCACGATGTTGACCGGGGTGTCGAGGATGGCCTCGATCTTGATTTCCTTGAACTGCTTGGCCCGGCCCTTGGGCAGCGAGTCCGCGTACGCCTCGCGCTGGCGCTCGGCCAGGGCGTGCATCCGCTTGCGGGTCTTCGCCGAGCGGATCACCACGAAGTCCCAGGGCTGCGAGTAGCCGACGCTGGGCGCGGTGTGGGCGGCCTCCAGGACGCGGATCAGCACCTCGTGCGGGATCGGGTCCGGGCGGAAGCCGTTGCGCACGTCGCGACGCTCGCGGATCACCTGGTGGACGGCCTCGCGGCCGGCCTCGTCGTAGCCGGGGGCGGCCGGGCCGCGCGGCTCGGCGGGCTCCTCGGGCTGCTGCTCGGGCTGCTCCTGCGCCTCCTCGGCTGCGGTGCCCTCAGTGCCCTCAGGGGCCTCAGGGGCCTCAGGAGCTTCCCCGGCCTCGGTGACCTCGGCGGCCTCGGCGGCGGGCTGCTCGGTCTGCGGCTGCTCGACGGCTTCGGCGGTCGCCTCGCCGGCCTGCTCCTGGGCGGGCTCCGCCTCCGGAGCGGCGGCGGTCTCCGCGACGGCGGCGGCTTCGGCCTCGGCCGGGACCTGCGCCGGCTCGGCGGCCGGCTCCGCGGGGGCCTCGGCCTCCGCGACGGCGGCGACGGGCTGCTCGGCGGCGCCCTCGGCGGGGGCGGCCTCCTCGGCCTCTCCGGCCGGCTCGACGGCCTCGACGGCCTCGGCCACGGGCTGCTCGACGGCTTCGGCGGGCTGCGCCGCCGGAGCCTCGGGAGCGGCCTCGGCCGGAACCTCGGCGGGCGACTCGGGGGCCGGCTCGACGGCTTCGGCGGCCTCGGCCTCCGCGGGCGCCTCCACGGCCTGCTCGGCGGCCTGCTCCACGGCCTGCCCGGCGGGTGCCTCGGCCTGGACCTCGGCCTGCTGCTGCGGCTGCTCGGCCTCCGCGGCGGGCTCGACGACGGCCTGGCCGGAGGGCATCTCACCGGTGCCCGCGGCGGTCTCCGCGACCGGCTCGGCGACGGCCTCCGGCGCGGTCTCCGCCGGGTGGGCCTGCTCGGCGGCCTCGGCCACCACGGCGACCGGGCCGGACTCGGCGCCCGCGTCGGCCTCGGCGGGCTGCGCGGAATCAACGGCCTCGACGGCTTCGACGGCTTCGACGGCCTCGGCCGCGGGCTGCGGCGCGTCGGCGGCCGCTATGGGCGCGGGCTGCTGCGGAGCCGTCTCCTCGACGACCTGGGCCTGCCCGGCCTTCTCGACCTTGGGCAGGCCGTGCGGGGTGGGAGCGGCCAGGAAGGCGGAGATCCGGCGCGGCTGGCCGGCCGGGGCCGCGGCCTCGGTCTGCTCGACGGGCACGGCGGCGCCGTCGGCGGCAGCACCCTCGGCTGCGACAGCCTCGACAGCGACGGCCTCGGCGACGGGCTCGGCAGCGACGGGCGCGTCGGCCGTCCCGGCCACCGGCTGGGCGGACTCCGCCGGGGCGGCCTGCGCCGCCACGGCGACGGCCTCCACGGCGGGCGCGGTGGCCTGGGTGGCCTGGGTGGCCTGGGCCGTCACGTCCTGCGCGGGCTGGACCGGGTCGGCGTGGACGGCCTCCGGCGTCTCGACGACCTCGATCACCTCGATCGCCCCGACCGTCTCCACGGCCAGCACGACCTCGACCGGCGGCCCGGCCAGCGGCACCTGCTGGGCGTGCTGGACCTGCTGGAAGTCCTGCGCCTGCGGCAGCTGCTGCCCGTCCACGACCGGAACCCCGGCAGCCGCCGGGGCGACCGGCGCCGTCGGGACGGCCTGCGGGGCGGCGGCGTGCGCCGGGGCGACGGCCTCGGCCATCGGCGGGCGGCCGACCACCGGGATGCCGTGCGCGGGCGTGCCGCCCTGCGAGGGACCGCGGTCGGCCAGCGAGCGGACCGGCACCTGGCCGGTCATCAGCGACGGGTCCGGGATCGGCGGGCCGGCGTGCAGCGGCCGGCGCGGCTGCTGAGCCTGCGTCATCGGCTGCTGCGGCTGCGACGGGCCGGGCGCCGCCGCACCCCCGCGCACCCCCCCCCCCCCCGGCGGGTCCACCGGCGGCCAGGACGGCTCGACCGGCGTGCCGTCCTGCTGCGGCGCGAGCGGCATCTGCTCGGCCGGCACGGCCGGCTCGCCCCAGGAGCCCTGCGGGCCGGGCATCAGCAGCACGTCGTCATCGTCGTCCAGGCCGTCCGGCGTGTCGGGCTGGTCGAGGAAGTGGAAGGCCGGGCGCGGGGCGCCCTGGTCGACGGCCCAGCCGTCGCCGGGGTGGCCGGGCTGGGGCACACCGGGAACGCCGTAGCCGTGCTGGCCCTGCGGCGGGATGACGCCCGCACCCGGGGGCATCGCACCGGGGACGCCGCCGACCGGAGCCGGGTTCGGGATCGCACCGCCGTCCGTCGCGACGCCCTGGAGGGGTGCAACGCCCGCGACGCCCTCCGGTCCGCCGAGCGGGTCATGCCCGACGTGCAGGTGCTCCGGCAGTCCCTCGCCCGGGACGTGGCCGCCATCGGTCATTGTCAAAGCTCCTTCCAGGCCGCTGCCGCGCCCTCGGCGACACGATCACCGATCGCAGCGCCCATCCGCACGGGCCGCACCAGCACCGGCCCGCCCCTAACCACACGCGGCCGCCGCGCCGTGGCGCTGCGGCCCAAGTCCATCCGGCGCACTGCGGCACCCCGGCCCGGCGCGCCGCCCGTACGGGGCGGCACATCGTCTGAAACAACGACAACCCGGAGCAACCGGCACGACCGCACCGGACCCTACGGCATTCTCCAGGTCCGGCACGCGGCCCGTCGAATTGCCCACACTCCGAGCGGAATCGGATTGCACCGCGTCAAAAAGGTGACAAACCGACCGAATCGGGTGGGTCGCCGACCGATACGGCCGTCCAGGACGTCACACTACCGGCACGGCGCGGTCACCTCTCGAATCGGTGTCCGGATGCGACCTGGATCACCGTCGACGCCAGCGGACGGCCCCGGCACGCGCCCACGGCCTTCACACGATCTGCTCACCCCAGAGCACCAGCACGCCGGTCCCGCCGGTCCCCAGTGCCAGACCGTCGCCCTCCCCCACCGGCCGCAACGGGGTCGCCTGGAGCAGCGCGCCGTCCGCCCGGTAACCGGCCCCGGCGATCGCCCGGTGGACCTCCTGCGCCTCGGCGAGGGTCCGGGGCAGCGCGACGAACCGTTCGGGCCGGCGGGCCAGGACGGCGCGCACCACGTCGAGTCCGCCGGACTCCACCACCGCCGCGTCCGGCTCCGGCAGGCCGCCCAGCACCTCGGGGCCGCTCCCGTACACCGTCTCCACCTCGACGCCGTAGCGGCGGGCGTTGACGGTCAGCCGGGCGCAGGCCGAGCGGGAATCCTCGACCGCGACGACGGCGGCGCCGAACCGGGCCGCCTCCACCGCGAGGGCGCCGCTGCCGGCGCCGACCGACCAGACCAGGTCCCCAGGGCGTGCGCCCAGACGGGCCAGTACCAGGGCGCGCACATGGGCGGGGAGCGCCTCCGGTGCGCCCGGCTCACCCTCCGTGCGCCCGGCGCCCGCATAGGCGTCACCGGGGAGCGCCCAGCCGCGTTCCGCGCCGGGGTAGCCGACCGGGCGCCCCGCGAGCCAGCCGGCCGCCTCGTCCACGGCGGAGGACTGGGCGCCGCCGCCGATCACCAGCACCACGTTGGGGTCGCGCCACACGTGGTCGGCGATCCGGTCGGAGGTGAGGACGGTGACGTCCTCGTCCGGGGTGCCGAGGGCCTCGCAGACCACGAAGGTCCGGTGCACCCCGCGCAGCATCAGGGCGAGTTCGGCGGGCCCGGCGCCGGGCGCGGTGAGCACCGCGACCTTGGGGTGGGCCCGGCAGATGTTGGCCGCACGGCGCAGCCGTCCGCCGTGGACGCTGACCACCTGGGCGTCCTCCCAGGGCATGCCGGCCCGGGCGAAGGCGGCGGCCACCGAGGAGACCGCGGGCAGCACCTCCAGTTCGAGGCCGTACTCGGGGCGGCGCAGGGTGCGCACCACCCCGAAGAAGCCCGGGTCGCCCTCGGCGACCACGACGGCGGCGCCGCGGTGCTCGGCGATCCGGCGGGCGGCCTGCCGGACGTTGCCGAGAATGATCCGCTCGGCGGCCTCCGGCACCGGGAGGGCGTTCAGTTGGTAGGGGGCTCCCGCCACCAGGGTCGCCGCGGCCAGGGCCGCGCCGGCGGCCTCGGTCAGCGGTGTGCCGTCCCACCCGATGACCGTGATCCGGTCAGCCATCTGCGGCCGTTCTCCCTCGCCTCGGTGCGCCACGCGATCCGCCGTCGTGCGGTGCCGGTCCAGAGGCTACCGGGTGCGGTACCCCGGACCCCGACATCTCGCACACATGTCCACGCCGGGTCAGGGGCTTCGGGGCTCAGTCGCGGAGCACGTAGCGCTGGTCGCCGTGCCAGCCCCCGCGGAGCGGCTCGGGCGACTCCAGGTCCTCCGGGAGCAGGCTCCACAGGATGAGGTCGCTGCGGCTCTCTCCCCCGGTCCGGCCGCCGGGAGATGCCTCCGGCACCGCCTCGCCGGACTCTCCCCGGACTATCCAGGCGCTGCGCAGCACGCCCTCGCTGATGCCGCCGATCTTCTGGGCGACCTGCTGGGCGGCGGTGTTCCCGGCGGCGGTGCGCAGCTCCAGGCGCAGGAAGCCGCGGTCCTCGAACAGCCACTGAGCGACGCCGAGGACGGCCTCCGGGGCGTAGCCCTCGCCGCGCGCCCAGACGGCGGTGACGTAGGAGATCTCGGTGCTGCGCAGCCGCCAGTCGGTGTTGCGCAGCTCGACCAGGCCGACCAGGCGCTGGGTCAGGTTCTCGGTGACGGCGAAGACGATGCCGCGCCCGGCGGCCCGGTGGGCGGGGGCGAGGGTGCGGGCGAGCTCGGCCGCGTACTCCTCGGTGAAGGGGTGCGGCAGGTCCGTCCAAGCGAGGACGAGGTCGTCGGCCATCATGGTGGCCAGCCCGGGGGCGTCGTCCTCCGCCAGGGGCCGAAGCAGCAGCCGTTCGGTGCTGATGGCGGTCTCGGGGAAGCTCGCTGCCATGCCGTCTCTCCTCGCCGGGTCGTGAACACAACACCGTACGCCTCCGTCGTGCCCCGGGTGCCACGCGGTGCGCTGCCCGCACGACGGTACGTCAGAACGCGGTCGGCCGGAGTGTCCCTGCCGCATACTGCCCGACCGGGCCCCCGCCGAGGTGCGGCGGGGGCCCGGTCGGGATCAGGGTGTCGAGCGGACCGCGGCTCAGAAGGCCGGGATGACCGAACCCTGGAAGGTGTCGTTGATGTACTTCTTGACCTCGTCGGAGTGCAGCAGCTCGGCCAGCTTCTTGACCCGCGGGTCGTTCTCCTTGCCCTTCTTGACGGCCAGGATGTTGGCGTACGGGTTGCCCTCGGCCTTCTCCAGCACCAGGGCGTCGGTGGCCGGCTTCAGGCCGGAGTCGATCGCGTAGTTGCCGTTGATGACGGCGGCGTCGAGGTCGGCGACGGAGCGGGGCAGCTGGGCGGCCTCCAGCTCCTTCCACTTGAAGTTCTTCGGGTTGCCGGTCACGTCCGCCGGGGTGGCGGCGGTGGTGACGCCGTCCTTGAGGGTGATCAGCTTGTTGTCGGCGAGCAGCTTGAGCGCGCGGCCCTCGTTGGTGGCGTCGTTCGGCAGACCGATGGTGGCGCCGTCCGGCAGGTCGGCGATCGCCTTGACCTTCTTGGAGTAGACGCCCAGCGGCTCCAGGTGCACGGGCTCGACCGACACGATGTCGGTGCCGCGCTTCTTGTTGAAGTCCTCCAGGTACGGGACGTGCTGGAAGTAGTTGGCGTCGGCCGAACCGTCCTGCACCGCCGTGTTGGGGGTCACGTAGTCGGTGACCTCCTTGATGTCGAGCTTGAGGCCCGCCTTCTCCGCGAGGTTGTCCTTGACGAACTTCAGGATCTGACCGTGCGGGGTGGGGCTGGCCACGACCTTGAGCGGCGCGTTCGCGTCCGACGAGGAGGAGGACCCGGAGCTGCCGCAGGCGGCGAGCGAGAGGGCGACGCCGGCGGTGGCGAGGATGCTGGTGAACTTCAGAACGTTGCGCACGAAAAGTGCCTTTCTGCGTGGAACGGGGAGCCGCGCCCGGGGTCGGACGGGGGAGGTCTAGGAGGCGACGAGGTCCTCGTCGGGAGTCGTCCGGGAGCGGCCGAGCAGCCGGGTCCGGCCGCCGGTGCGCCCGCGGTGGGAGAGCCGCTGGACGACGAAGTCGCCGATCAGCTGGACGGCGGTGACGATGATCACCAGCTCGGCCACGATGACCCACATGAAGGTGGTCTCGAAGCGCTGGTAGCCGTAGTTGACGGCGAGGGTGCCGAGGCCGCCGCCGCCGACCGTGCCGGCCATCGCGGAGTAGCTGATCAGGGTGATGACCGTGGTGGTGACCGAGGCCACGATGCCGGGCAGGGCCTCGGGCAGCAGGGTCTTGCGGACGATCGTCCAGGTGCTGCCGCCCATCGACTGGACCGCCTCGACCAGGCCCCGGTCGACCTCACGGACGGAGGTCTCGACCAGGCGGGCGAAGAACGGGATGGCGCCGATGGTCAGCGGCACGGTCGCCGCCTGCCAGCCGATGGAGGTGCCGACCAGCCAGCGGGTGAAGGAGATCAGCGCGATCATCAGGATGATGAACGGCACCGACCGGGCGAGGTTCACGACGAAGCCGATGCTCTTGTTGACGGCCCGGTTGGCCAGCAGGCCGCCCTTGTCGGTGAGCACCAGCAGCACGCCCAGCGGCAGGCCGAGCAGGACGGTGACGACCGCGGACACCCCGACCATCTGGAAGGTCTCCTGCGTGGCGGGCCCCATCAGGGCCCACATCTCGTCCCAGGTCATGCCACCGCTCCGTCCGTCGCACCGATCACGTCCACCTGCAGGCCCTGCTCGCGCAGGTAGCCGATCGGCACCACGTTGTCCTGGTGGCCGCCGGACAGCTCGACCCGCATCCGGCCGACCATCCGGCCGGCGATGGTCTCCACCGCGGCGCCGAGGATGTTGATGTCGATCTGGTAGGTGCGGGCGAGCTGGGAGACGAAGGGCTGGGCCGAGCTGTCGCCCTGGAAGGTGATCTCCAGCACGGTGGAGCCGGGGTGGCCGGTGCCGAACTCGCTGAGCGGGAACAGCTCGCGGGCCAGCTCGGAGCCGGGCCTGGCGAGCAGGTCGGTGAGCTCGCCGGACTCGACCACCCGGCCGCCGCGCATCAGGGCGGCGGAGTCGCAGACGGACTTGATGACGTCCATCTCGTGGGTGATCAGCAGGACGGTGAGGCCCAGTTGCTGGTTGAGCTCGCGCAGCAGCTTGAGGATCGAGCGGGTGGTCTCCGGGTCGAGCGCCGAGGTGGCCTCGTCGGAGAGCAGCACCTTGGGGTCGCCGGCCAGCGCCCGGGCGATGCCGACGCGCTGCTTCTGGCCGCCGGACAGCTGGTTGGGGTAGCTGCGGGCCTTGTCGCCCAGGCCGACCAGGTCGAGCAGCTCGGCGGCCTTGCGGCGGCGCTCGGTGCGGTCCAGGCCGATGATCTCCAGCGGGAGCTCGACGTTCTGCTGCACCGTCCGCGAGGAGAGCAGGTTGAAGTGCTGGAAGACCATGCCGATCCGGCGGCGGGCCTCGCGCAGCTCCTTGCCGGCCCGGTTCTCGCCGCCGGCCAGCGCGGTCAGCTCGACCCCGTCCACGGTGACCGTGCCGGAGGACGGGCGCTCCAGCATGTTCACGCAGCGGATGAGGGTGGACTTGCCGGCACCGCTGGTGCCGACGACTCCGTAGACCTCGCCCGGGCGGACGTGCAGGTCGACACCGGCGAGGGCGGTCACCTCGCGGCCTCGGGAACGGTAGACCTTCGTCAGGTCCGTGGTGGTGATCACAGCGGCTTTCCGTGGGTCGGGGCGGGCGGCGCGGGTCGACCGCCCGACCTGCTTGCGGTCGGCGGGGCGACCTCACGGCGCTGCGCCAGGAGGGTCCGGATCTGGCGTCCCTCGATCGTGGCCGTTGGACGCCGGGGCCGCGCGACGGCGTGGCCCTAACGGGTCAACGGCACCCGCGCGGATGCGGGCACGACGAGGGAAGGGGTCCGGGAGGAGGGGCGCGCTCGCACGGGCGGGAGCGCTGCCGGAGTCTCGCTTCGGGGCGCGAGGGGGAGGCGCCCTCAGTGGGGCGCCGGGGGGGTGGCCCTCAGCAGTGACACATTCGACGACACATGGCACGCTCACCTGCCGGCAGGGTGCCGGTGGGGGTCCAGTTCGTCGTCGCAGTCATGTGAGCCAGTAAAACAGATGGGTCGAATTCCGCCCAATTGTTTGGCGAAGCTGTCCGCAATGCGGACACATACCCCTGTGACCTGCATGGATACGGCTCGGCGCCGCCACCGGTGGTCCGGATGGTGGCGGCGCCGGGAAACGTGCGCGGGGCGGCGGGCTCAGGCCGTCGCCGCGAGCGGCGTCGCGGCGGGCTTCTCCAGGTGGACGTAGCTCAGCCGGCTGGTGATCTGCTCGACCCCGGTCTGGCGGTACCCCTGTCGAGCGTACAGCCGCAGGTTGCCGAGGCTGCGGTGGCCGGTGGACAGCCGGTAGGCGCTCACCGGGCCCTCCTGGGCCATGCGGCGCTCCAGCGCGTCCAGCAGGCGGCCGCCGAGGCCGTGGCGCTGCATCCGCGGGTGGACGACCAGGCGCCCTATCCGGGCGACGCCGTCGTCGCCGACGCGGCCGCGGACGGTGCCGACCACCTCGTCGCCCAGCCGGGCGACCAGGAAGTGGTCCTCGGACAGTTCGGCGCGCAGGCTCTCCAGGCTCTGCGTCAGGGGCTCGATCGCCCAGTCGCCGTACAGCTCGGCCTCGGGCTGGTAGCCGAGGTACTGGAGCTTGAGGATCTGCTCCGCGTCCTCGGCCTCCGCAGCCGAGATGATCACGCTCATGCCCATGTGGAGGGGCCTCCCCAGTCGTCGTGCCCGGCGCGCAGAGGGTGGCGCGCTCACGCTCAGTATCCGAGTGATCGCACCACCGTCAAGAGCTGCGTTCGCCAGCGCTCTACCCGGGTGTCAGCTCCGCTCAACCTTCGCGGGGGCGGACGTGAGCAGGGTCACCTCCCGTGCCGCACGGGTTCCGCCCGGTCGCACGGGCTGCTCGGGGGTGGCGCTCAGGGGTAGCGCTCCGCGTGGAGCAGCATCCGCAGGCAGGCCAGGCAGCGCGAGCGGGTGGGGCCGATCGAGCCGCGCGGCATGCCGAGCCGCTCGGAGAGCTCACGGTACGTGGGCGGCGGGTCCTCGGCGAGCGCGGCGATCAGCTGCGGACAGCGGCCGGGCAGGGCGGCGACGGTCTCGCGGACCGCGCGGCGGCGGGCTTCGGCGAGGTAGACGTCCTCGGCGGAGGGGGCGGGTGGGAGGGGGGTGCACACACCGTGCATGACGGCCCGGGGCGGGGCCGGTTACGCCCGGGCCGGGGCGCGGACACCGAAGGGGCGCGCCGGTCGGACCGCCGCGCCCCTCCCCCGTCGCACCGGGGGTCGATCCCGTCGCGCCGGGGGTCGACCCCTCCGTCGGCGGACCGGCCGCCCGCGAGGGGTCAGCCCTGGACCCACTCCTGCTGCCGCGCCAGGTCCGCCTTCACCTCGGCGAGCTGGACCGCGACCGCCGAGGGGGCCGTTCCGCCGCGCCCGTCGCGGGCGGCGATGGCGCCGTGGACGCTGAGCACCGAGCGCACCTCGGGCGTCAGGTGCTCCGAGATCGCGGCGAACTGCCCGTCCGTCAGGTCGGACAGTTCGATGCCCTCGGCCTCGCAGACCTTGACGCAGGCGCCGGCCACCTCGTGCGCGACCCGGAACGGCACGCCCTGCTTGACCAGCCACTCGGCGATGTCGGTGGCGAGCGAGAAGCCGGCCGGGGCCAGCTCCTCCAGACGCTCCCGGTGCACGGTGAGGGTGGCCATCATCCCGGTGAACGCGGGCAGCAGCACCTCCAGCGTGTCGCAGGAGTCGAAGACCGGCTCCTTGTCCTCCTGAAGGTCCCGGTTGTAGGCGAGCGGCAGCGCCTTGAGGGTGGCCAGCAGGCCGGTAAGGTTGCCGATCAGCCGGCCGGACTTGCCGCGGGCGAGCTCGGCGATGTCCGGGTTCTTCTTCTGCGGCATGATCGAGGAGCCGGTGGAGAAGGCGTCGTGCAGCGTGATGAAGCCGAACTCCTTGGTGTTCCAGATGATCACCTCCTCCGCGATCCGGGAGAGGTTGACGCCGACCATCGCGGTCACGAAGGCGAACTCGGCGACGAAGTCGCGCGAGGCGGTGCCGTCGATGGAGTTGCCGACCGAACCGCCCTCGAAGCCGAGCTCGGCGGCGACGGCCTGCGGGTCGAGGCCGAGCGAGGAGCCGGCCAGCGCGCCGGAGCCGTACGGCGAGACGGCGGTGCGGGCGTCCCACTGGCGCAGCCGCTCGGCATCCCGGCCGAGGGCCTGCACGTGCGCGAGGACGTGGTGGGCGAAGAGCACCGGCTGGGCGTGCTGGAGGTGGGTGCGACCCGGCATCGCGGTGTCCGGGTGCGCCTCGGCGAGGCCGACGAGGGCCTGCTGGAGGTCGAGCAGCAGGCTGCCGATGGTCTTCGCGTGGTCCCGCAGGTACATCCGGAACAGGGTGGCGATCTGGTCGTTGCGCGAGCGTCCGGCCCGCAGCTTGCCGCCGAGGTCGGGGCCGAGGCGCTCCAGCAGGCCGCGCTCCAGGGCGGTGTGCACGTCCTCGTCGGCGACGGTGCCGGTGAAGGTGCCCGCCCGGACGTCGGCCAGCAGCCGGTCCAGGCCGCCCAGCATGCCGGCCAGCTCCTCGTCGGAGAGCAGGCCGGCCTTGTGCAGGACCCGGGCGTGGGCCTTGGAGCCGGCGATGTCGTACGGCGCGAGGCGCCAGTCGAAGTGGACCGAGGCCGAGAGCCGGGCGAGCGCCTCGGACGGGCCGTCGGCGAAGCGCGCGCCCCAGAGGCGGACGTCGGAGGGCTGCTCGGCGGTCATCGCGTGACTCCTTCATGCATGTGCAGTGGACGGCATAAGTATGCACGACGCCGTATGAAACACAAAACCCCGGCCGGAGGGTTCTCCGTCGGCCGGGGTTCGTCGAGGTCGGGCGCTGCGCGGCGCTACTGGGCCTTCGCCTGGGCGAGTTGCATGAGGTGGTCGGCGAGCGCCTGGCCGCCGGCCGGGTCGCGGCTGATCAGCAGCACGGTGTCGTCGCCGGCGATGGTGCCGATGATCTCGAAGACCTCGGCCTGGTCGATCGCCGAGGCCAGGAACTGGGCGGCGCCCGGCGGGGTGCGCAGCACCACCAGGTTGCCGGAGGCCGTCGCGGAGACCATGAGTTCGCCGGCCAGCCGGGCCATCCGGCCCTCGCTGGCCGACTCCCCCATCGGCGCGCGCGGCGTGCGGTCGCCGCCCTCGGCCGGGACGGCGTAGATCAGCGCGCCGTCCCGGTTGCGGATCTTGACCGCGCCCAGCTCGTCCAGGTCCCGGGAGAGGGTGGCCTGGGTCACCACGAGTCCATCGTCGGCGAGCAGCTTGGCGAGCTGGCTCTGCGAACGCACGGGCTGGCGGGTGAGCAGGTCCACGATCCGCCGGTGGCGCGCGGTGCGGGTCTGCGGGACCTGCGGCGTCGGGCCGGCGGCGGACGAGCCGGAGCGGGAAGCGGTCATGTGATTATTCTCCCGGACGACGGTCAACTCGCATCGGCCGGGGCACTCTCGCGCACCGTCCGGAGGATGCCCGGCAGCGCGGCCAGGAAGGCGTCCGCCTCCTTCTCGGTCAGCACCAGCGGCGGGGCCAGCCGGACGGCGTCCGGGACGGCCGCGTTGACCAGGTAACCCGCCTCCTGCGCGGCGGCCTGGACCCGCGCCGAGACCGGCTCGGTGAGCACGATGCCGAGCAGCAGGCCCGCCCCGCGCACGTGCGAGACCAGCGGGTCGCCGAGCGCCTCGATTCCGTGCCGCAGCCGCTCGCCCAGCTTGCGGGTGTGCTCCAGCAGACCCTCGGACTCGATGGTGTCCAGCACCGCGAGCCCGGCCGCGGCGGCCACCGGGTTGCCGCCGAAGGTGGTGCCGTGCTGGCCCGGGGTGAGCAGTTCGGCGGCCGGCCCGAAGGCGAGCACCGCGCCCATCGGCAGACCGCCGCCGAGCGCCTTGGCCAGGGTGACCACGTCCGGCTCCACGCCCTCGTACGCCTGGTGGGCGAACCAGTGGCCGGTGCGGCCGACACCGGTCTGGATCTCGTCCAGGACCAGCAGGGTGCCGGTGGCCCGGGTGATCTCGCGCGCCGCCCGCAGGTAGCCCTCGGGCAGCGGGACGGCGCCGTTCTCGCCCTGGATCGGCTCCAGGAAGACGGCGGCGGTCCCGGTGGTGACGGCCGCGCGCAGCGCCTCGACGTCGCCGAACGGGACGTGGGTGACGTCGCCGGGCAGCGGCCGGAACGGGTCCTGCTTGGCGGGCTGGCCGGTGAGCGCGAGGGCGCCCATGGTGCGGCCGTGGAACGCACCCTGGAGGGCGACCAGGTGGGTGCGGCCGGTCCGCCGGCTGATCTTGAAGGCGGCCTCGTTGGCCTCGGCGCCGGAGTTGCAGAAGAACACCCGCCCGCCCGGGCGGCCGTCCAGCTCCAGCAGCCGCTCGGCGAGGGCGATGGTGGGCTCGGCCATGAAGAGGTTGGAGACGTGGCCGAGGGTGGCGATCTGCCGGCTCACGGCCTCGACGACGGCCGGGTGGGCGGTGCCGAGGGCGTTGACGGCGATGCCGCCGAGCAGGTCGGTGTACTCCTTGCCGTCGGCGTCCCAGAGCTTGCTGCCCTCGCCGCGCACCAGCGGGATGCGGGGGGTGCCGTAGTTGTCGGTGAAGGAGTGCTGCCACCGCTGGGCGAGCTGCTCGTTGTGCGTCACGTCGGTCGTGTCGGTCCCGCCGGTCATGCCAGTCCCCCGGTCACGGTCGCTTCGTCGTCCGGCACGACCATCGTGCCGATGCCCTCGTCGGTGAAGATCTCCAGCAGCAGGCTGTGCTGGACCCGGCCGTCCAGGACGCGGGCGGTGCCCACGCCGGAGCGGACGGCGCGCAGGCAGCCCTCCATCTTGGGGAGCATGCCGCTGGCCAGGTCGGGCAGCAGCTCCTCCAGCTCGCTCGCGGTGAGCTGGCTGATCACGTCGTCCGAGTTCGGCCAGTCCTTGTAGAGGCCCTCGACGTCGGTGAGGACGACGAGCATCTCGGCGCCGAGCGCGACCGCGAGGGCGGAGGCGGCGGTGTCGGCGTTGATGTTGTAGACGTGGCCGTCGGTGCCGCGGGCGATCGAGGAGATGACCGGGATGCGGCCGTCGGCGATCATCGCCTTCACCGCGCCGGCCTCGATGTTGACGATGTCGCCGACCAGGCCGATGTCGACCTGCTCGCCGTCCACCACCGCGTAGCGCTTGACCGCCGTCATGGTGTGGGCGTCCTCGCCGGTCATGCCGACCGCGAACGGGCCGTGCCCGTTGAGCAGGCCGACCAGCTCGCGCTGCACCTGGCCGGCGAGCACCATCCGGACCACGTCCATGGTCTCCGGGGTGGTGACCCGCAGGCCGTTGGTGAAGCTCGACTCCAGGCCCAGCCGGTCGAGTTGGGCGCTGATCTGGGGGCCGCCGCCGTGCACCACGACGGGGTGCAGACCGGCGTAGCGCAGGAAGACGACGTCCTGGGCGAAGGCGGCCTTGAGGCTCTCGTCCACCATCGCGTTGCCGCCGAACTTGATCACGACGGTCTTGCCGTGGAAGCGCTCCAGCCACGGCAGCGCCTCGATCAGCGTCATGGCCTTGGGCAACGCGGTGTTGTTGCGGGCCTGTTCGCCCTTGGGTGCGATCTGCACGGGTTTCCCTCGTCGATGGGGGTCCCCCGGCCGCAGGCTGGGGGAGGATATCGCGGATCAGGTGTCGCGGATCAGGGTGTCGCGGACGAAGTGACGCGGATCAGGTCGAGTAGGCGCTGTTCTCGTGAACGTAGTCGGCCGTCAGGTCGTTGGTCCACAGCGTGGCGCCCGCCGTACCGGCGTTGAGGTTCGCGGTGATGACGACCTCGCGGCCCTTCATGTCCACCAGGTCGCGGTCCTCGCCCACGCCGCCGGCCCTGCAGACCCAGACGCCGTTGATGGCGACGTCCAGCTCGTTCGGGTCGAAGGCGGCGGAGGTGGTGCCGATCGCGGCCAGCACCCGGCCCCAGTTGGGGTCCTCGCCGTGGATGGCGCACTTGAGCAGGTTGTTGCGGCTGATCGTCCGGGCGACCTCGACCGCCTCGTCCTCGGTGGCGGCGCCGGTGACGTCGATCCGGATCTCCTTGCTCGCGCCCTCCGCGTCGCCGATCAGCTGGCGGGCCAGGTCGGCGCTGACCGTGCGGACGGCCTCGGCGAACTCGGCCTGCTCCGGGGTGGTGCCGGAGGCGGCGGAGGCCAGCAGCAGCACGGTGTCGTTGGTCGACATGCAGCCGTCGGAGTCGATCCGGTCGAAGGTGGTGCGGGTGGCGTCGCGCAGTGCGGCGTCCAGGGCGGCGCTGTCCAGGTCGGCGTCGGTGGTGAGGACGACCAGCATGGTGGCGAGGCTCGGGGCGAGCATGCCCGCGCCCTTGGCCATGCCGCCGACCGTCCAGCCGGCCGGGCTGGTGTACTGGGCGGTCTTGTGCACCGTGTCGGTGGTCTTGATGGCGATCGCGGCGGCCTCGCCGCCGTCCTCGCCGAGCTCGCCGGCGGCCAGGGCGACCCCGGGGAGCAGGATGTCCATCGGCAGCCGTACCCCGATCAGGCCGGTGGAGGCGACGGCGACCTCGCCCGCGCCGAGGCCCAGCTCCGCGGCGACCTTCTCCGCGGTGGCGTGGGTGTCCTGGAAGCCGAGCGGGCCGGTGCAGGCGTTGGCGCCACCGGAGTTGAGGACGACCGCGGAGACCCGGCCGCCCTTGAGGACCTGCTCGGACCAGAGCACCGGCGCGGCCTTGACCCGGTTGGCGGTGAAGACGCCGGCGGCCGCGAGCGAGGGGCCGTCGTTGACCACCAGGGCGAGGTCGGGAGTGCCGGAAGCCTTGATGCCGGCGGTCACGCCGGCGGCGCGGAAGCCCTTGGCTGCGGTCACTCCGACGTTGGTGGTCGTGCTCACGGTGCGACTCCGTTCACGGGAAGGCCGAGCTCCTCGGGCAGACCGAGGGCGATGTTCATGCTCTGCACCGCGCCGCCGGCGGTGCCCTTGACCAGGTTGTCGATCGCGCTGATCGCGATGATCCGCCCGGCGGCGGTGTCCAGGGCGACCTGGACCAGGGCGGTGTTGGCGCCGTAGACGCTGCTGGTCTGCGGCCACTGCCCCTCGGGCAGCAGGTGGACGAAGGGCTCGTCCGCGAACGCCTCGGTGTAGGCGGCGCGCAGGCTCTGCGCCGTCACCCCCGGCCGGGCCTTGGCCGAGCAGGTGGCGAGGATGCCGCGCGGCATCGGGACGAGGGTGGGGGTGAAGGAGACGGAGACCGGCTCGCCCGCGAGCGGGGTGAGGTTCTGCGCCATCTCCGGGGTGTGCCGGTGGACGCCGCCGACGCCGTACGGGCTGACGCTGCCCATCACCTCACTGCCCAGCAGGTGCGGCTTGGCGGCCTTACCGGCGCCGGAGGTGCCGGAGGCGGCGACCACCACGGCCTCCGGCTCGGCGAGCTGCGCGGCGTAGGCGGGGAACAGCGCCAGGGAGACGGCCGTCGGGTAGCAGCCGGGCACGGCGATCCGGTTGCTGCCCTTCAACGCGGCGCGGTGGCCGGGGAGTTCGGGCAGGCCGTAGGGCCAGGTGCCGGCGTGCGCGGAGCCGTAGAACTGCTCCCAGTCGGCGGCGGCCCTGAGCCGGAAGTCGGCGCCGCAGTCGATCACCAGGACGTTCGGGCCGAGCTCCTCGGCGACGGCGGCGGACTGGCCGTGCGGCAGCGCCAGGAACACCACGTCGTGGTCGGCCAGCACCTCGGGGGTGGTGGCCTCCAGGACGCGGTCGGCGAGCGGGAGGAGGTGCGGCTGGAGCGCGCCCAGTCTGGTGCCCGCGTTCGAGCCGCCGGTCAGCGCCCCGATCTCGATCTCCGGGTGGCCGAGCAGCAGGCGCAGCACCTCGCCGCCCGCGTAACCGCTCGCGCCGGCGACGGCGACTCGCAATGCCATGGCGTTCCTCCTTAGTCGTGGCATGAATATACGCGTGGCGGAAAATTCATGCAAGGAGTGCGTGCCGGACCCTGCCGGGGCGAGGCGGCCCGGTCAGCGCTTGACGGCCCGCAGCACCACGAACTTGGGGTTACCGGCGACGAGTTGGCAGTTGCCGAAGAGGCGGCGCAGCTTGACGTGGTAGCCGAGGTGGCGATTGCCGACCACCCAGAGTTCCCCGCCGGGCCGCAGCGCCCGCTTGGCGCCGGTGAACATCCGCCAGGCGGTGGCGTCGGTGGTGGCCTGGTGGGAGTGGAACGGCGGGTTGTTGAGCACCAGGTCCACCGAGCCGGCGGCGACCACGTCCGGGGCCAGGGCGTCGGCGGTCAGGAACCCGGCCGGGGCGTCCGGGCCCAGGTTGGTGCGGAAGGTCTCCTCGGCGGAGGCCACCGCCTGGTGCGACTCGTCCACGAAAACCAGCTCCGCGCCGGGCCCGGCCAGCGCGGCGGCCGTACCGACCACCCCGTTGCCGCAGCCGAGGTCCACCACCCGGGCGCCGGGGGCGGGGACGGGCAGGTGGGCCAGGAAGAAGCGGGTGCCGATGTCCAGCCGGTCCGCGCAGAAGGTGCCCGCGTGGTTGACGACCGTACGGCCGGAGGCGGCACCGATGTCCGCCGGCAGCGCGTAGCGGTGCGGCCACGGGTTGGGACCGGCGTCGAGCGCCCGGTCCGGGGTGCAGAGGATCAGCCGGGCCTTGCGCACGGCCAGTGAGGTGCGGGTCGGCCCGAGGATCCGCTCGAAGAGCTGGAGCGTGGAGGTGTGGATCTCGGTGACCATGCCGGAGCCGATCACCACGGTGCCCTCGTGGAGCGCGGGGGCGAGCCGGTGCAGCTGGTCCTCCAGCAGGGCCAGGCTCTTGGGGACGCGCACCAGCAGCACGTCGATCCGCTCCGGCGGGGCGTCCCGGGTGGTCAGCAGCCGGGTCTCGTCGACGGCGGCGCCGGCCCGGGCCAGATTGGCCAGGGTGGCCTGCCGGCCGAGGTGGGAGTCGGTGATCTGGACCGGCCGGTACTCGGCGAGCGCGGTGGTCAGCGCGCCCCAGCGGTCGCCGAGGACGGCGACCGTACGGCCGGCCAGCTCCGTCGCGGCGCCGGCCGCGCTGTCGGCCTCGCCCGCCAGGTGGCGCAGCAGGTACTCGTCGGCGGCGTCCCAGGCCCGCAGCCGCTCGCGCGGGTCCACGGGGAAACGGGTGAGCTCGAAGGCGCCCCACGGGGTGGCCAAGGCGGTGTCCGGCGGGGTCGCGGCGGGCGTGGTCTGGGGATTCATCGTGTTCTCAGGCTATCCGACGGCCCCCGGGAGCGATTACGGACGGATACTGGAAGAGCCCGACCGAGAGGGGTGAGGGCGATGGAGTGGAAACTCGAAGTCGTGGTGGTCCCGGTGTCGGACGTGGACCGCTCGAAGCTCTTCTACGAGGAGCAGGCCGGGTTCACCGTCGACCACGACACCCTGCTGCGGGACGGGATCCGGGTGGTCCAGCTGACGCCCCCCGGCTCGTCCTGCTCCATCGTGGTGGGCAAGGGGGTGATCGACTCTCCGCCCGGATCGGTCAAGGGGCTCCAGCTGGTGGTGCCGGACATCGAGAGGGCGCACGCCGAACTGGCGGCGCGGGGCGTGGCGGTCAGCCCGGTCCAGCACTTCGTGGCGGGGGGCCGGGCGGACGGGCACGGCGAGGCGTGGAACAACTTCGTGTTCTTCAACGACCCGGACGGGAACGGCTGGGCGGTCCAGGAGGCGCCGCGCACCGCCCGGGGCTGACCGGCGGCCGGCCTTGGGTAGGCTCCGGGGATGGCTGAACACGAGGGAAGCGTGCGGGTGGACAGCTGGATCTGGTCGGTCCGGCTGGTCAAGACGCGGGCGCTGGCGGCGGCCGCCTGCCGGGCCGGGCACGTCAAGGTGAACGGCGAGCGGGCCAAGCCGGCCCAGGCGCTGAAGCCCGGGGACGAGGTGCGGGTCCGCGAGGAGGGCCACGAACGGGTCGTGGTGGTGCAGAAGCTGATCCGCAAGCGGGTCGGCGCCGAGGTCGCGGCGCAGTGCCTGGTCGACAACAGCCCGCCGCGGCCGCCGCGCGAGTTCGTCGCGGCGGCCGGGACGCGGGACCGGGGGGCCGGGCGGCCGACCAAGCGGGAGCGCCGCGAGCTGGACCAGCTGCGCGGGACCTGAGCCGCGCGGGCACGGACAGTGCCCGGGCGCGGAGAGGCCCGGAACCGTTACACGGCAGCGGTGGCGAGCACCTTGGCGAGGAAGCCGCCGAGGTTGCCCACCGTCCGGTCGATCTGCAGCTCCAGCGGCAGCGACTCGTCGGGCCGGGTGACCAGGGTGGACTTCTTCAGCCCGCGCACGTAGAGGGAGCAGGCGAGGTCGGCGCAGATGTAGGTGCCGACCGTGTTGCCCTCGCGCCCGGCCGCCCCGGCCCGGCGGGCGGCGAGCAGCGCGACCCCGGACCCGGCGTGCGCGGTGATGCACAGCGAGCACACGTTGGTCTTGGTCAGGCTGCGCCGGATCACCGGCGAGCGCAGCGTCAGGCCGACCGGCTCGCCCTGGTACGGCGCCACCAGGTACGCCCGGTCGGGCGCGCCCTGGTCCCGCCAGCCGAGGAAGTCCAGGTGCTCCCAGGGCAGCTCCGCCAGGCCCCGGGGCAGGTTGAGCCGGCAGGCCTCGCCCTTGGAGCAGTTGACGAAGGACGCGCGGATCTCGTTCTCGCTCAGGGGTTCCATGTCGCGGAAGCTAACACCGGCCCGCCCGTCGTGTCGCGCCGATTTTCACCCGGTCCGCACCGGGTGGGCGGCCTGGACGGCGAGCCGCCGCGGGGCGTCCTCGCCGATCCGGGTGAGCAGGTCGTCCAGGGCGAGGAAGGCCTCCCAGTGTTCCTGCCCGCCGGCGGCGGCGAGGCGCTCGACCACCAGGTCCTCCAGGTCCGGGACCCGCTTGTTCTTCCAGGCCTTGTCGGCCAGGCTGACCAGCAGTGACTCGACGGTGACGCCGGGTCCGTCCCAGCTCGCGTGGCCGCGGGCGAAGCGGGCGAGGTGCTCGGGGACGCCGCGGGCGAGCAGCAGGGCGTACCCGGCGGGCTCGTGCAGGGAGCCGGCGGCGGAGAGCTCCTCGGGGTGGACGGTCTTGCCGATGTCGTGGGTGGCGGCGCCGTACAGGACGGCCTCGTGGTCGAAGGCCAGGCCCGCGCGGGCGCAGAAGCCGACGATCTCCCCGGCCACTTCGTGCACCAGGGCGAGGTGGGCGACCAGGCGGGGCGGGGCGTCGACGGCCCGCAGCAGTTCGGCGACGCCGGGGGGCAGCGGCGGCAGGTCGGTGGTGGTCACGCCGCAGGGTACCCACGGCGGTGAGGGACTGTCAGACGCGCCCCAGGCTTCGACGGTCCGGTCCCGGCACAGGAGGGGGGCACCGGGACCGGACCCCGAGGGACGCTCGGGGCTACTTCTTGAAGGCGACGCCGGCGTACGCCGAGACGTCCTGCCAGCCCTCGGGGAGTTCGGAGGTGGGCACGTGGCCCGCGACGGGGCGCCAGAGCGGGAGCTGGACGAGCCCGGGGCCGGCGAACTCGAAGTCGCCGAAGAAGGGTTCGACGCCGGAGCGCGGGCGCAGCACGAGCGGGGCGCTGGCGCTGCGGTAGATGCGGGTGCCCTCGGAGGCGCTCTCGCGGGAGGCGAAGTCGGGGCTGCCGTGGGAGAGGATCAGCGCGCTGCCCGGGGCGAGCGCGTCGCGCAGGGTGCGGACGATCTGCTGCGCACCCTCCTCGTCGCGGATGAAGTGCAGCACGGCGACCAGCATCAGCGCGACCGGCCGGGAGAGGTCGACGGCGCCGGCCAGCGCGGGGTGGCCGAGGATCGCGGCCGGGTCGCGCAGGTCGGCCTCGATCACCGAGGTGTGCCCGGCGGGGTGGCCGGCCAGCAGGGCGCGAGCGTGGGTGGCGACGATCGGGTCGTTGTCCACGTACACCACCCGGGCGTCCGGGGCGACCCGCTGGGCGACCTCGTTGGTGGAGCCGACCGCCGGGATGCCGGTGCCGATGTCGACGAACTGGCGCACGCCCCGGCTCGCGACGAACTCCACGGCGCGGCCGAGGAACTGCCGGTTGGTGCGGGCCAGCAGCGGCAGCGCGGGGTAGGCGGATATCGCGGCCTGGGCGGCCTTGCGGTCGGCCTCGAAGTTGTCCTTGCCGCCGAGGTAGTAGTCGTACATCCGGGCGGTGTGCGGGACGCCGGTGTCCAGCTCGCTCGGGGGCTGCCAGTCCTCGGCTCTGGCCCAGTCCCACTCGGTGTCCGTGCTCCGGCCGGTCGCCGCGCCGTCCTCGTACATCCTGTCCGCCCCCAATGCGCAATGCCGGAAGAGTTTGGCCACCGCCGGTCAACTCGCGGTGCGCGGTGATCGTATCCAAGGACACACCGCGGAAACAGCGGGAGTTCAGGTTTACGCAACACCCGGTCACAGAGTGTGTGCACGTCAAAGCCGGTGCGGGCCCGGTCGGGTCGGATCGCCCGCCGGAGCCGTCCTCTCTATGCTGGCTGCCGATGACTGCCGACCGCCGCACCGTACTGCGCGCCACCGCCCGGATCGCCGCCCTCGCCGCCACCGGCGGCCTGCTCACCGCCTGCGGCACCGGAACGCTCCGCCGGGCCGACCCGGGGGCACTTGCCGCGCACCCCGGGACCGTGGACCCGCAGCACACCACCGACCCGGCCTGGAACGGCGCGGAGGGCCCGGCCTCCCCCGCGCCCACCGCCCCGGCGGAGCCCGGGCCCGACGGTGGGCCGACCGCCGCCGCGGCCGCCGCCCAGCCCTCCGCGCCGCCGGCCCCGCCCGTGCTGCCGCCGCTCGCGCCCGGCACCCCGGCCGAGGTCGCGTACGGGCCGCGCACCGGGAGGAACGTGGCGCTCACCTTCCACGGCAGCGGCGACCCGAAGCTGGCCACCGCCCTGCTGGAGGCCGCCGAGCAGCGCGGCGCCAAGGTGACCGTGATGGTCGTCGGCAGCTGGCTCGACCAGCAGCCGCAGATGGCCCGGCGGATCCTGGACGGCGGCCACGAGCTGGGCAACCACACCCAGAACCACCTCAACATCTCGGCCATGGCGCCCGACCAGGCGCGCGCCGAGATCGCCCAGTGCGCCGAGCGCCTGCAGCGGCTCACCGGCTCGATCGGCCGCTGGTTCCGGCCCTCCGCCGCGCAGTACGCCACCCCGATGGTGCGCGAGCAGGCCAGGGCGGTCGGGTACGAGCACGTGCTGTCCTTCGACGTCGACCCGCGCGACTACAACGACCCCTCGGCCGCCGAGCTGCAGCGCCGGGTGCTGAACTCGGTGCGCGGCGGCTCGGTGGTGGCGCTGCACATGGGGCACCAGTGCACGGTGGACGCGCTGCCCGGCATCCTGGACGGCCTCGCCAAGGCGGGACTCAAGCCGGTGACCGCCAGCCAGCTCTGCGCCTGAACGCCCTGGTCAGAGCATCGGGTCGTCGTCCTTGTACGGGCGCAGCCGCAGCGTGCGGGCGTCCGCGGCGCGGATCGCGTCGGCCCGGTTGACCAGTTCCTCCAGGTCGTCCCGGCCGGCGTGGATGAAGCGCCCGTGCAGCCCGTCGAAGCGGCCTCGGGCCGCGTCCACGGTGACCGCGACCATGTACGGGATGGAGCCCCAGTCCGTGGTGCCCTTGAACATCGGCATCCCGGCGGTCATGTCGGTGGCCACCGCGCCCGGGCTGATGTCGAGGACGACGATGCCGTTGCGGGCCAGCGAGTCCGCCATGTTGTCGGAGAGCTGGAGCAGCGCGCCCTTGGAGGTGGCGTACGCGGTGTAGTCGCCGTCCGGGCGCAGGGCGAAGCCGGAGTTGAGGTTGATCACCCGGCCGCGCCGGCGGGCGACCATGCCGGGGAGCACGCAGCGCAGCAGGTTGTAGGGGCCGCGCAGGTTGGTCTCGATCACCTGCCACCACTGGTTGGCGTCGGTCTCCCAGAGCGGCACCTCGGCGCGGTCGACCAGGCCGGCGTTGTTGACCAGCAGGTCGATCGGCCCGAGGTCGCGCTCGACCAGCCGGACCGCCTCGCGCACCGAGCCGGGGCGGGTGACGTCGGCGGTCACGGCGACGCCCCGGGCGCCGCGCCTGACGCACTCCTTGAGGGTGTCGGTCAGTGTCTCGTGGGTGCGGCCGACCAGGCCGACGGACATCCCCTCGGCGGCCAGGCCGATGGCGAGTTCCCGGCCGATGCCCCGGCCGGCCCCGGTGATCAGGGCGACCTGTCCTGCGAGCGATCCCGTCGACACCCCGTACTCCCTTCGCGTGCCCGGCCCTGTCCTCTTCCGCCCCCGGCCCCCGTCTGCGGCATTCTGTCGGGCGCCGGGCGGAGCCGGGCCCGGGCACACGGGTCCGGGGTCGCCGCCTCACTCGTTCGGGGGACTCCCGGCCGTGGCACCCTGCCGGGGAGGGGGTGACCTACTGGCCGGTACGGAGTAGTAACGTCGTCGGGGCGGTGACCGGTGCACCCATTCCGGCACACCGGCCCGTTGTCCAGCAGCTCGCTGGGCCACCCGCTGGCTGGGCGACCCCCAGCACCGTCGAAGGGCAACTGAGTGAGTGACATCGCGCGCGTCGGAGTGATCGGCTGCGGCCTGATGGGGTCGGGAATCGCCGAGGTCTTCGCCCGGGCCGGGCTGGACGTCCTGGTGTCGGAGGCCAGCGGTGAGGCGCTGGAGTTCGGCCGCACCCGGCTGACCAACTCCCTGGAGACGGCCGTCAAGCGGGGCAAGCTGACGCCCGAGGAGCGGGACGAGGCGCTGGGCCGGCTGTCCTTCACCGTCGAGCTGTCCGACTTCGCCGACCGCGACCTGGTGGTCGAGGCCGTCGCCGAGCGCGAGGACATCAAGGTCCGGATCTTCGAGACCCTGGACCGGGTGGTCGAGCGCCGCGACGCGATCCTCGCCTCCAACACCTCCTCGATCCCGATCGTGAAGCTGGCCGCCGCCACCAGCCGCCCGGAGCAGGTGATCGGCCTGCACTTCTTCAACCCGGCGCCGGTGCAGAAGCTGGTCGAGGTCATCCCGACCCTGACCACCTCGGCGACCACCACCGAGCGGGTCGAGGCCTTCGCCTCCCAGGTGCTCGGCAAGGAGCCGATCCGCGCCCGTGACCGGGCCGGTTTCGTGGTCAACGCGCTGCTGGTGCCGTACCTGCTGTCCGCGGTGCGGATGTTCGAGACGGGCGTGGCCACCGCCTCGGACATCGACAAGGGCATGGAGGCCGGCTGCGCCCACCCGATGGGCCCGCTGCGGCTGTGCGACCTGATCGGCCTGGACACCATCGTCTCGATCGCCGAGTCGATGTACGACGAGTACAAGGAGCCGCTGTACGCCGCTCCCCCGCTGCTCTCCCGGATGGTCGACGCCGGCCTGCTGGGCCGCAAGTCCGGCCGGGGCTTCTACGACTACACCGCGAGCGCCTGACGCCCGCGGCGGGACGGACGGCGGGGCGCGGGGGGGGGGGGGGCGGGCCCCCGGGCGCGGGCCGGGGGGGGGGGGGGGCGGTGTTTGTGGGGGGGGGGGGGGGGGAGCATACCAAAAACGGGG
>NZ_JBHXEM010000098.1:0-33316 GCF_042724755.1 Kitasatospora sp. NPDC127067
GCCCCGCCGGTCCGCCGCGCACGAGGCCGCCGCCCGTACGGACGCGCCGCGCGCCGCCGCCCCGCCGGTGCCCGCCGCCGAGACCGGCCAGAGCGCCCTCGCGCTGCCCCGCGACATCGCCGACTTCACCGCTCGCGAGGACGCTCTCGCCCTGCTCGCCCGGCTGGCCGAGGACGAGCGGCCGGCCCACCCGCGCGTGGTGCTGGTCAGCGGCCAGCCCGGCCTCGGCAAGACCTCCTTCGCCCTGCACGCCGCCCACGTCCTGGCCCCGCGCTTCCCGGACGGCCAGCTCTCGCTGGACCTCGGCGGCATGTCCTCGCAGCCGCTGCCCGCCCGGGACGCGCTCGGCCAGGTGCTGCGCGCCCTGGGCGTGGCCGATGCCGCGGTGCCCGCCGGGACGGAGGAGCGGGCCGGCCTCTACCGGGCGCTGGTGCGCGAGCGTCGGCTCGTCCTGGTGCTGGACAACGCCGCCGACGAGGGTCAGGTGCGTCCGCTGCTGCCCGGCTCCGGCCCGGCCGTGACCATCGTGACCAGCCGCAACGTGCTGCCCGGCCTGGAGTCGGTGCATCGGCTGAGCCTGGACGTGCTCTCCCCGGCGGAGGCGGCCGGGCTGCTGGCCCGGATCGCCGGCCGCGAGCGGATCGAGGCCGCGCCCGACGCCACCGCCGAGCTGGCCAGGCTCTGCGGCTACCTGCCGCTCGCGCTGCGGATCGCCGGTCAGCGCCTGGTCGCCCGCCCGCAGCAGCCGGTCGCCCACCTGGTGCGCCAGCTCACCGCCGAGGAGAACCGGCTGGACCTGCTGGAGACCGGCGACCTGGCCGTCCGCCCGGCCTTCGAGCTGTCCTACCGGCGACTGCCCGCCGAGTCCCAACTGGTCCTGCGCCGCTGCGCGCTGACCGCCGGGCAGGACTTCACCGCGGAGATCGCCGCGGCCTACGCGGGCCTGTCGGCGGCCCGCACCGAGCTGGTGCTGGAGCAGCTCGTCGACGCCGGGCTGATGCAGGCGGCCACCCCGGACCGCTACCGCCTGCACGACCTGGTGCGGCTCTACGCGGGCGAGCGGCTGACCGCCGACGAGACGGGCCAGGAGCTGGCCGAGGCCCGTACCCGGGCCGGCCGCTGGATCCTCGGCCGGGCGGCCGAGTACGGGCTGCGGTTCGACCCGGACCACGCCACGGACGCGGCCGGCACCGGCGGCTCCGCGCCCCCGCATCTCACCGAGGCGGCCGCCTGGCTGGAGTACGAGCACCCCGAGTGGCTGGCCGCCCTGCACCAGGCGCAACTGGCCGGCCGCTACCGGGAGGTGGTGGACACCGCCGAGGCGATGCACTGGTTCTCCGACCGGTTGCTGAGCTGGGGCATCTGGGCCGAGGTGTTCCAGCTCTCGGCGGACGCCGCCCGCGCGACCGGGGACCAGCGGGTGGAGGCGGTGCACGTCAACTACCTGGCCTGGACGTACATCACCTGTCTGCACCGCTACCAGCGCGGCATCGAACTGGCCACCGAGGGGCTGGAGCTGGCCCTCGCGGTGGGCGACCGGGAGCAGCAGGGCTGGGCGCTCACCTACCTCGCCTCGGGCCTGCGCCACCTCCAGCGGCACCGGGAGGCGACCGACGCCTTCCAGCGGGCGGCGGACGCCTTCGCCGAGCTCGCCAGCCGCTCGGCGATGATCGGCCGGCTGGTCACCCTGCGGGGCGCCGCCAACTGCCTGCGGGAGTCCGGCCGGGCGGAGGAGGCGGTGGATTCGCGCCG
This sequence comes from Kitasatospora sp. NPDC127067, assembly GCF_042724755.1. NCBI lineage: Bacteria > Bacillati > Actinomycetota > Actinomycetes > Kitasatosporales > Streptomycetaceae > Kitasatospora > Kitasatospora sp. NPDC127067. The sequence goes on from NZ_JBHXEM010000098.1 coordinate 1,753, forward strand.
GCGGGCCCTGGCCGGGGCGCTGGAGCTGGTGGAGCGCTGGTCCTCGCCGCTGATGCATCTCCTGGCGGCCATGACCGCGCACGAACTCGGCCTGGACCGCGCGGCGTTGAGGCGCTGGCCGGCCGCCGAGAAGGCCTACCGGCAGGCCCTGGTGCACTTCGAGGCGGTGGGCCGCCCGGACAGCATGACCAAGACGCTGACCGAACTGGGCACCGCGCTGATCGAGCAGGGCCGCGCCGAGGAGGCCCGCGAGCTGCTGACCGAGGCGCTCACCGACCTGAGCGCGGAGGGCCCCCGCGCGGCGGGTGCCCGGCACTGACCGGTTCTCCCGAGGAGCGCTGCCCGTGGCGCCCGCACCCGGAAACGCCCCTGCCCGCCTCCGGTCTCACCGGAAGCGGGCGGGCGCGCGGGCCGCAGCGGCCGGTGGGACCGGTCAGATCCGGGTGTCCTCCACCACCGGCAGCGAGTCGACCGGGGCCGAGGCCGGTGCGGAGGCGGGTGCGAAGGCCGTCCGCGGGGCGACGGTGGGCTGCTTGCCGCAGAAGGCCGGCTCCAGGGTGTTCATCAGACCCTGGGTCACCGAGCCGTTGTTGGAGGCGTTGGCGAAGACCACCACGCTGCGCCGCCCGTCCGGGGTGGTGAAGGACTGGCTGTTGAAGCCCTGCACGATGCCGCCGTGCCCGTACACGTCCCCGCAGGAGAGCGAGATGCGGCGCAGGCCCAGGCCGTAGGAGATCTTCGCGGTGGGCGTGGGCAGGGCGGCGGTCATCTGCTGGAGCGAGGCGGTCGAGACGAGCCCGCCGTTGTCGCCGGCCGTCAGCGCGGTGAGGAAGCGGTCGAGGTCCTCGGCGGTGGAGATGACGGCCCCGGCGGCCCAGACCCAGGAACCGTTCTGCTCGGTGGAGTTCAGCAGCGGCTTGGTGCGGTCGTCGTTGGTGAGGTAGCCGGTGACGTGGGCGCCGCGGATCGCCTGGTCGGGCACCACGAAGGAGGTCTTGCGCAGGCCGAGCGGCTGGATGATCCGCTCGTTCAGCACCTCCGGGAAGGGCTGGCCGGTGAGGTGCTCGACCGCCAGGCCCATCAGCACGAAGTCGGTGTTGGAGTAGGAGTAGCGGGTGCCGGGGGTGTACTGCAGGCCGTGCTTGACCGACATCGCGACCAGCTCGCGCGGGTCGTAGACCGTGCTGCGGATGCGGGCCTCGAAGGCGCTGGTGGTCTCCTCGCCGGCCTGCTCCAGCAGGTCGTTGGTGTGGTCGAAGATCCCGGCCCGGTGCTCCAGCACCTGGCGGCCCGTCATGGTCCAGCCCTCCGGGAGGGTGCCCGCGGGCAGGTACTCGCGCAGCGGCCGGTCGAGGTCGATCCGGCCCTCCTGCGCCAGCTGCATCACGAGAACGGAGGTGAACATCTTGCTGTTGCTGCCGACCCGGAACCTCCACGAGGAGTTCATCGGGGTCCCGTCCAGGTCGGCCAGGCCGACGTTCACCGAGCGGGTCCGGTCGCCGCCGTCGTGGTCGCGGATCACCGCGAAGGCGCCCGGGGCGCCGGCCGAGACGGTGGCCTGGAGGGCTGCGCGCACACCGGCGAGGTCGGGGGCGGTCGCGGCGGTGGTGTCCTGGCCGGCGGCCGCGGCGGGCAGGGCACCGGTCGCCACCAGGACGGCGCCGGCGGCGGCCACCGCGAGCGGGCGCAGAAGGCTGGTCTTCGCCATGTTCCTCGGTTCTCTCGTGAGCTGACGCGGTGTCGGACCGCGTCGTTCGAAGATCACTATCACCGGCCCGGGCGGTCCGTGGCAATGTGAACCGGTTCGCCCGCATTTCGCGTTGTCGATGCGGTGGGCGGCGGCCGCACCGTTCGTTTCCCGCGCCGGGGCCAAGGTTTCACCTGCCGTCGTCTACCCGCGTCGAACTCTGCGCCCGATGCTGTTCGGGCGCTTTGCGCCCGGTCGTACCCGGGCGCCGCACCCCGGACGCCGCATACCGGCGGCAGGCACCTCCCGTCCCGAGCCCGGCTCGCCGGGCCGTCTTCCACCCGAGGAATTGTCATGACTTCGTCCACGAAGGCCCTGAGCCCCCGCTCCCGCCGCACCGCGACCGCGATCGGCTCCGCCGTCGCCCTGCTCGCCGCCTCCGCCGGGCTCTGGGCGGCCACCGCCACCACCGCCCAGGCCGCCGCGCTGCCCACGCCCGACCACATCGTCGTCGTGGTGATGGAGAACCACGCCTACACCCAGGTCATCGGCAGCAGCAGCGCCCCGTACATCAACAACACCCTGAAGGCGGGCGGGGCCAACCTCACCCAGTCCTTCGGCATCACCCACCCGAGCGAGCCGAACTACTACGCGCTGTTCTCCGGCTCCACCCAGGGCACCGTCGACGACAGCTGTGTGACGGTCGGCGGCTTCCAGGCCGCCAACCTCGCCTCCGAGGTGATCGCCGCCGGCAAGACCTGGGGCAGCTACAACGAGTCCCTGCCCAGCCAGGGCAGCACCGTGTGCAGCAGCGGCAGCTACGCCCAGAAGCACAACCCCTGGTTCGGCTTCGGCAACGTCCCGCTCGGCTCCGCCAAGACCTTCGCCCAGTTCCCGACCGACTACAGCACCCTGCCGAACGTCTCCTTCGTGGTGCCGAACCTCTGCAGCGACATGCACGACTGCTCGGTCGGCACCGGCGACACCTGGATCAAGAACAACCTGGGCGCGTACGCCACCTGGGCGCAGACCCACAACAGCCTGCTGGTCGTCACCTTCGACGAGGACAACAAGCTGTCCGGCAACCGGATCCCGACCGTGATCTACGGCGCCCACGTGACGCCCGGCAGCAGCAGCGCCACCACCTACAACCACTACAACGTGCTGCGCACCCTGGAGGACCTGGCCGGTGCCTCCGGCCACGCGGGCAACGCGGCCTCCGCCGCGGACATCACCGGCATCTGGAACTGAACGGCGGCGGTCAGGCCCTGATCCCGGCCGGGTCCTGTTCCGGGGTCCGGTCCCGTCCCGGGGCCTGCTCCCGGGTCTGGTCCGGCTCCTGATCCGGGGTCCGAGCCCGATCGTGAGCCCGGGTCCGGGCCGGTGGCCGTTCGGCCGCCGGCCCGGGCGCGGGCGCGGTTCCGGCGGTCCGCCGGGCACCGTACCGCCGGACGCCGGGCACCGCCGCCGTGCCCGCGCAGACCGCCGTCACCAGCCCCGCCACCGCCAGCAGCGGCACCCGGTCGCCCCAGGCGTCGGCGGCCAACGGCGCCAGGACGTACCCGAGCGGGGCTCCGGCCAGCGACAGCAGCCAGTCGTACGAGGTGACCCGGGCCAGCACCCCGGGCGGGAACTCCTGCTGGACCACCGTCTGCCAGACCGGGTTGAGGAAGCCCAGCCCGGCCATCGCCACCGCCTGTGCGGCCACCGCGAGCGGCGCCGGGGCCGGGAGGGCGAGCGCGAGCAGCGGCAGCCCGTACAGCGCGAGAGCGAGGTTCCCGGCCAGCACCGGGCGGCGGGGCCGCAGTCGTCCGGCGATCAGCGAGCCGACCAGCAGACCCACCGCGCCCGCCTGGGTCAGCGCCACCCAGGCGCCGTCCCCGCCGAGGCGGGTGGCGGCGATCAGCGGGCCGAGGGTGAGCAGCACGGAGCTCGCGCCGTTCCACACCCCGTGGGCGATCAGGCTGGTCCAGTACCAGTCCCGGGAGCGCACCTCGCTCCAGCCCTCGGCGAGGTCCCGGCGCAGCGAGCGCGGTTCGCCGGGCACGTGGTCGATGCGGAGCCGGGTCAGCAGCGCGGCGCTCAGTGCGAAGGAGGCGCCGTCCAGCACGAACGCCCAGCCGGGCCCGGCGGTGTACACCAGCAGTCCGGCGAGGGCCGGGCCGCCGAGCCGGGCGGCGGCGGTCGCGGAGCCGAGCAGGGCGTTGGCGCGCAGTCGCAGCTCGCCCCGGACGGTGGCGGCGACCAGTGGGGAGGCGGTGGGCATGGCGAAGGCGGAGGCGGTGCCGCCGACCGCCGAGGCGAGCGCGACGTGCGCCAGGTCCGGGTCCCCGCCGAGCAGTTCGAGTCCGACCAGCAGTTGGGCGGCGGCCCGGACCAGGTCGGTGGTGAGGGCGACGAGACGCGGGTCGAAGCGGTCCCCGACCACGCCGCCGACCGGCAGCAGGAGCAGTCTCGGCACCATCGCGCAGCCCAGGACGAGGCCGAGTGCGGCGGCCGAGCCGGTGGCGCGGGTGACGGCGATGGCCAGGGCGGCCGGGACGACGGCGTCGCCGAGGGTGGAGAGGGTCCGTCCGACGAAGAGCAGGCGGAAGCCGCTCAGGTTCAAGGGGTGTCGTGTCACGTGCCGCACTGTATTTCGCTGCCGAAATTTCGGCAACGAATATTTTTGCGCCGTTGTTTCTGCTGCGGTTTGTAGACTCCTCCCATGGCCGAGCACCCTCCCGAGCAGCCCACTGCGCCCCGCGACCGGACGGGCAGCCGTGACCGGACGGGGGCCCGGGACTGGACGGACGGCCACCTCGACCGCTGGCAGCCGGTGCTGCCCGGTCTCGACCCGGACATCGAGGCCTCCGTCACCCGGATGTCGCGACTCACCCGCCACCTCGGCCGGGTCCGCGAACAGGGCGTCGCCGACTACGGCCTGCACAAGCACGAGTTCGACACCCTGCACGTGCTCGCCGGGCGCGGCGGCCACGCCGCCCCCTCCGACCTCCGGGCCGACCTCAACCTCGCCCCCGCCTCGGTCACCGGCCGGCTGGAGACCCTGGAACGGCGCGGCTTCGTCCTGCGCACGCCGTCCACCGAGGACCGCCGGAAGGTCGACATCGTGCTGACCGAGGCCGGCCGCGCCGCCTGGCAGGAGGCCCTGGACGTGGTGGGCCGGGAGGAGCGGCGGCTGCTGGGAGTGCTCTCCGAGGAGGAACGGCGCACGCTGGCGGACCTGCTGCGGAAGGTGATGCTCGCTCAGGAGGGCGAGCGGTAGGCCCCGGGCAGGCGGCCGGGGTCGACCCGCGGCGTCCGTCCCTGGTATCGATAGGGGCGTGCGATTCGAACTTGTGCCGGTGCCGGACGGTGTGGGGGCGCGGCCCAGGGACGGGCGGGGCTACCCGGTGCCGGCGATCACGCCGTGGCAGGGCGACGTCCCGCAGTTCGCGCTGACCGACTACGGGCGCAGCGCCGACTGCGCGCTGGAGCGGCGGTGCTCGGTGTGCGGGCGGTTCATGGACCGCGGACCGGTGTGGCGGGTGGTCGGCGCCGCCGAGAGCGCGGCGATCGCCGGGGCGCTCGCGGCCGGGCAGCCGTACCGCAACCTCGCGCCCACCATGGAGGGCCCCGGCCACCGGTCCTGCATGCTCTACGCCGCCATGGTCTGCCCGTACCTGGCGCGCCCCAACGCCCGACGGCGGGCGGGCGCCGGGGACACGGCGGACGAGCTGACCTCGGCCGCCGTCCGGGGCGCGGCGCGCGGCGGCACGGGCGCGGTGGTCGGGTTCGGCGACTACGAGTACGCCGTCACCGGGACCCGGGTGCTGTTCCGCTTCCTCGACGTGGTCGAGTTCCTGCCGCACGAGTCGGCCGACGAGCACCTGGCCGAGCTGCGCGCCGAGTTGGCGAAGCCTCGGTAGCGCTCGTGGCCCGTGCGGCCCCGGTGGCCCGGCCGGCGGAGCTGCCGGCCGGGCGGGTTCGGGGCCGAGGGGGTCAGACCGCCCGGGTCTGCGCCCAGTCGTAGAGGCGGCGGGCGCCGTCACCGAGGCGGGTGGCGTACGAGGTGCCGGCCGGGCCGCCCGCGAGTTCCTCGGAGGTGGTGGTGACGCCGACGAGGGTGCCGGTCCCGGTGGCGGGGTCGAACCCGGTGAAGTGGGGGCCGCCGCTGGCCCCGTGCGACATGTCGCAGGGCTCGCCCCACAGCAGCGGGGCCTTGGGCCCGGGTCGGCTCGGTCCGGCGCAGTGGATCAGGCGCGAACCGGTGTACTTGCCGTCGGGGTTGTTCAGCCGGTCCTTCGGATATCCGAAGGCGTGGACGAACTCGCCCTCGACGGGCGGGGTGAACGCGATCCGCTGGCTGCCGGTCACGTCCGCGACCCGCCGCCCCTCGGCCGAACGGTTCGCCACCAGGACCGCGGCGTCGTGGCCGGCCACGGCGACCTCGTCCGACCCGGTCCCGCTCGGTGCGGAGTCCCAGCGGGAGGAGGTGGCCATGGTCCTGATGCTGAAGCCGCCGAGCGGCTTGGTCCCGTTGCGGTACCCGGGCACGAAGTAGAGGTTGTGGTTCCAGGTGTCGGCGGCGGCGGGCGCCCCGACCCCCCGCAGGCAGTGGGCCGACGTGACGACGGTGCTGCGGTTCGCGCCGGCGACGACCGTCGCGGTGCAACTGCCGTCGTAGCCGTCGGAGAAGGTGAAGAAGAGCCGGCCGACGCTGCGGGTCACCGCTCCGCCGTGGGTCCACACGGCCCCGGGGTCAAGGGTGTCCGCGGGCAGCGGCCGCGGGTCGTCGGGGGTGTTGTCGTCCTCGGGCACGGGCGTGATCTCGGGGACCATGGCACCCGCCAGCTTCATCCGGGCGGGGGTCCAGTAGGCGTCGACCAGGTCGCGCTCCTGCGCGGTGGTGGCGCCGGCGTGCGTCGTGACGGTCTCCCGCTCCGCGGCGAGGGCGGCGTTCGGCAGCAGCACCGCCGCCGTGGTCGCACTCAGCAGGAGGGCGCCCACGGCGGCGAGCCTGCGGGGCAGTGCGCGGTCGGTGGTCGGTGTTCCGGTCGGTGTTGCGGGTGTCTTCGGCATGTCCGGCACGCTAGGCGCGGGACGTCAGACTTTTGTGTGGAACGGGTCTCGGCCGTCCGTCGAGAGGATCAGGTTCCGGTAACGGCGTCTCGGTCCTGTACCGGTGGCCTCCGCTCTGCCTGAGCCGGCATCAGGGGCGGTAGGAGGGCAGGCCCTTGACGGTGGAGACCTGGGTCGGCGCGGCCGAGCCGTCGGCGGGCAGGGTGCTGATGCCGTCCGGGGTGCGGACCGCGATGGTCCTGCCGTCGGGGGACCAGGCGGGCTGGGTGTAGTCGGTGGTGGCGGAGGGGGTGAGGTCCTTCTCGGCCTTCTGGTCGATCCGGGTGGAGCGGGTGAACAGGTGGTCGTGCCCGTTCACCGAGCGGACGAAGACGAGGTGCTCGCCGTCCGGGGCGAGGGCCGGCTGCGAGCCCTTGCCCAGGTCCCGGGTCGCCGGGCGGATGTAGTCGTCGTACAGGTACACCTCGTTGGCCGGGGTGTTGGCGTAGACGATCTCGCCCCGGTGGCCGCCCGCGTTGGCCCAGGTGTTGCCGGTCTGCGGCGGCTGCGGCACCGGATCGCCGCCGCCCTCGGAGATGTGTGGGGTGAGCACCTCGGGGGTGGCGCCGGGGGACTTGGTGGGGACCTTCTCCAGCCGCAGCGTGCCGCCCTTGTCGGAGGTGAAGACGATCGCGGCGAACCGATCCAGCGCCTCGCCGCCGGCGGTGACGCTCGGGTCCGCGGTGGCGTGCTGCCAGGTGGGGTGGGACCAGGTCTCGCCGCCGGGGTTCTTGGCGAGGACGACCTTGCCGGTGCCGTCCGGGTTGGCGGTCATCAGGTCGCCGTTGCCGTTGACGAAGGCGGCCTTCTTTCCGTCGGGGGACCAGGCCAGGTCGCGGACGACGGTGCCGAAGTCGACGGTGGTGCCGTTCAGTGCGACGGTCGCCGTGCCGGTGGAGATGGTCAGGTGGTTGGCGGCCGAGGTGCCGTTGACCTCCTTGCCGCCGCCGGGCGCGGCGCTGCCGGAGGGGGCGGAGGAGCCGGGCGCGGCCGTTCCCGGCGACGCCGTCCCGGGGGCGGTACCGGCCGGGGCGGCGCCGCCGGTCGGAGCGGCGGTGGGGGCGGAGTCGCCGTTCTCGGGGCCGCAGGCGGAGACCAGGACGGCGCCGACGCTGACCATCAGCGCGATGGCCGCGGTGGTGCCGAACCGGTTTCGCACGGAACTGTTGCGTACGGACATCTTCCCGCTCCCCCTTGTGTGCTGTTCGCCTTCGACCAGGAGCCTCGCAGTGCGAGGTCAGCGGCGGATGCGTGCCGTGTCACAGCCGTGGAACAGCGGGGGAGCGCCGTGGCCCCGTGGCGGGGGCGGTTCAGAGGCCGAGTTCGGTGAGGCCCGGGTGGTCGTCCGGGCGGCGGCCGATCGGCCAGTGGAACAGGCGCTCCTCGGCGGTGATCGGCAGGTCGTTGATGGAGGCGTGCCGACGGGCCATCAGGCCGTCGCGGTCGAACTCCCAGTTCTCGTTGCCGTAGGAGCGGTACCAGCGGCCGTCGCCGTCGTGCCACTCGTACGCGAAGCGGACCGCGATGCGGTCGCCGTCGTACGCCCAGAGTTCCTTGATCAGGCGGTAGTCGAGCTCGCGCTGCCACTTGCGGGTGAGGAAGTCGGCGATCCGTTCGCGGCCGGCGAGGAACTCGGAGCGGTTGCGCCAGCGGCTGTCCGGGGTGTAGGCGAGGGCGACCCGCCGGGGGTCGCGGGTGTTCCAGGCGTCCTCGGCGGCCCGGACCTTCCGGCGGGCGGTCTCCTCGGTGAACGGGGGCAGGGGCGGGCGCTGCTCGGTGCCGGTCTCGGGCATGGATGCTCCTAGGAATGGGCGTTCCGCTGGTGAGAACGATCGTTCTCACTCTGGTGGATACGATAGGAGAACCATCGTTCTCACGCAAAGGGCACGGCAGATGGAGCAGGAAGACCCGCGGACCCGAATCCTCGACGCGGCCGAGGAGCTGTTCTACGGGCAGGGCATCCAGGCGGTCGGCATGGACGCCGTCCGGGCCGCCTCCGGCATGACCATGCGCCGCGTCTACCAGCACTTCCCGTCCAAGGGCGAGCTCGTCGAGGCCTACCTGCTGCGCCGCGACGGCCGTTGGCGGGCGAGCCTCGCCGAGTACGTCTCGCGCACCGGCGGCGACCCGCGGGAGCAACTGCTCGCGGTCTACGACTGGCTCGGCCGGTGGTTCGCCGAACCCGGTTTCCGGGGCTGCGCCTTCGTCAACTCGCTCGGCGAACTGGGCGCCGTCAGCCCCGCGGTGGTGGCCGCCGCCCGGCACCACAAGGCGGAGTTCGGGAGCTACCTCGCGGGCCTGGCCCAGGCCGCCGGAGCGCCGTCCGCCACGGCCGCCCACCTGACCCTGCTGGCCGAGGGGGCGATCACCAGCGCGGCCGTCCACGGCGATCCGACGGCCGCCGACGACGCGAGGGAGGCCGCCCGGCTGCTGCTGGCCGCGACGCCGGGGCGGTAGCCGGGGGAGGGGGCGACGGCCGGGGCCGGGGGGCGAGCGCACCCCGTCGCCCGTGGCGACGGCCCCGTGCGGGGCCGTCGTTGCCCCTCGGCAGCGGGTGGTGCCGGGCGGCAGCGGGTGGTGCCGATGGTGTCGGCGGTGCCGGCGGTGCGGAGGGGACGCCACGCGGGGCGACCGTTCCCGGCCGAACCGCACCGGGCGAGTGCTTTTCGCCCGAACGCGCGTTTATCGCCCATTGATCGCCACCGCCTAGCCTCGGGCGCATGGACGAGAGAACGGCCGAGCGGCCGGGGGCGTCGCCCGAGGGGCGGATGACGGAGCAGGACACCGAGCGGTTCCGGCGGTTGCTGGCACGGCTGGAGGACTCGCTGGTGGTGGACCGGAAGGCGGCGGGGCGCGATGCCTGAGTGCGCCGAGCCGCCCGAGTGCGCCGGGCCGGCTCCGGTGGCGGTGCTGCCGGTGGCCGTGCTGCCGCTCTGGCGGCGCGGGGAGGCCGGTCAGGAGCGGAACGCGGACCGGCCCGGGGTGCTGCGGGGGCACCCCGGGCCGGTGGTGGGCGGCCGGGAGCGGGAGGGCGGCGCCGACCGGAGGGACTGACCGGTCAGTTGCAGCCGCAGTCGCACGAGCAGCAGTCGCACCCGTCGCAGCAGTCCCCGTCGCAGCACTGGCAGCAGTCGCCGCAGCCGCTGCAGTCACCGCACTCGCAGTCGTTCCGCACGCAGAAGCCCTCGCGGCGCTCGCGGCTGAACGGGTCCTCGTGGTCGCAGCAGAGCAGCTGGCAGGTGCAGGCCATCAGCGCCCACATCGCGCACCCGGCGAGCAGGTTGCGGGGGTTCGGCGGCTTCTGGCCGGGCGGGGTGAACCCCGGGCCCTGCGGCACCCTCGGCGGGATCGGCGCCTGGCCGGGCGGCGTCTGCTGCGGCGGCGCCTGGTGCGGGTGCTCGCCGGTGGCGGTGCCCGCCGCGTCCGGGCGGCGGCAGGCCGCCCCGTGCCGGGCAGGTCCGAAGACCCGCTCCACCGCCCGCTCGGTCTCGTGCGCGAGCAGTACGTGCACGAGGGTGCGGTCGGCGAGTTCGACCTCGCGCAGCGCGAGCCGGATGCCGTGGACGGCGTCGCGGCAGAGCCGTTCGGCCTCGGCGCGGTCGGTGCCGGTGGCGGTCAGCGGGTTCCAGGCGCCCGAGGCCGCGTCGGCGGCCTGGTCCTCGGCGGCGTCGAGGAGGTGGGCGAGCCGGCCGAACAGCCGTCCGGCCTCGGCGAGCGGGGCGGCGTTGCCGGGGCGCCCGGCGATCACGGCGGTGTGCGCGAAGGCGGCCGAGGTGGCGGTCTCGGTGGGCTCGGTGACCAGCAGGACGGACCCGCCGGGCCGCAGCGAGCGCTCCAACCCGCCCTGCCGGGAGGCCGCGTCGAGCAGCACCGCGGTGTCGAAGCCGACCGTGGAGGCGCTGCCCGCGCTCTGCCGGTCCCAGCGCCGGGTGACGGCACGGGCTCCGGCCGCGACCGGGCGGCGGGCGAAGACGCCGTCGCGGTCCTCGACGTGGTCGCGGATCTTGACCGAGGCGAGTGCCAGCGAGACGGCGGCGGCGAGCCGGGCGCCCTCACCCTTGGCGACGGAGGCGGTCCGCATGCCGCGCAGCGGGCAGGGCCCGGCGGTGCGGCGCCAGGAGGAGTCCTCCCGGGCGGCCTGGGCCTCGACCAGCACGGAGATGATCAGACCGTCGTAGTTGGTCGCCGTTCGCGCCAGCTGCCCGTGGTCGTCCCGCAGCGCGAGGCAGAGCCCGCACAGGTGGGCCATCCAGGAAGTCTGCAGGCGCTCCGACAATCGGTGCCTGCACGGTCTGATGATGCCGAACACGCTGGTCCCCCTTGCTTCACGGGCCGCCGACCGGCCACGATCCGCCGCACATCATATGATCGGCGCCCTGTTCGGGCCGAGGCCCCGTCAAGCCCCGGAGACCGGGCGGAGGTGGCGGACGCGCCTCCCCAGGGGTGCGCCACCCGCCACCCGCCACTCGCTGCCCGCCCCGCCCCCTGCCCGCCGTCCCGGCTGCGCCGGCCGGCCGGAGTCGTGGGTCCGGAGCCGGTGAGATGATCTCAGATCCGGGATAGCATCGCGAATATGGGAATCGACACGGCCGCCGACGAGCGGCTGGCGCAACGGCTCGCCGAGCTGAGGCTGGAACGCGGATGGACGCTGGAGGAGTTGGCGCGGCTGGCGGACGTCAGCCGCTCGACGCTGTCCCGGGTGGAACGGGCGGAGGTCAGTCCGACGGCCGCACTGCTCGGTCGGCTGTGCGCCGTGTACGGGCGGACCATGTCGCGGCTGCTCGCCGAGGTGGAGTCCGGCCCGGCCCGGCTGGTGCGGGCCGGGGAGCAGCAGGTCTGGCGGGACGGGACGACCGGGTTCGTCCGCCGGTCGGTCTCGCCGCCGCACGGCTCGCTGCGGGCGGAGATCATCGAGGGCCGGCTGCCGGCCGGCGCGGACATCGCCTACGACCGTGCCTGTACGCCCGGCCGGGAGCACCACCTGTGGCTGTTCGAGGGGAATCTGGAGCTGACCGTGGACGGGGAGCCGCAGCCGCTCGGCCCCGGCGACTGCCTGCGCTACGTCGGCGTCACCAGCCGCTTCCGCAGCCTCGGCCCGGGCGAGGCCCGGTACGCGCTGGTGGTGGTCGAGCCGTGAGCGCCGCCGCCGACCCGATAGCCGGGGAGCCCGGGAAGCCCGAGGACAGCAGGAAGCCCGGAGGATCCGGAAAGCCCAAGGAGCGCTTCGACGCCGCCGGGCGCCGGATCCTGCTGGTCTGCGTCGCGGGCGGCTTCACCACGCTGCTCGACCAGTCCGTCCTCAACACCTCCATCCCCGCCCTGCGCGAGACCCTGCACGCCGGGCCCGCCGACCTCCAGTGGATCGTCGCCGGCTACTCGCTGGCCTTCGGCCTCGCGCTGATCCCCGGCGGGCGGCTGGGCGACGTCAAGGGCCGCAAGTGGTTCTTCGTCACCGGCCTCGCCCTGTTCACCCTGGTCAGCCTGGTCTCCGCGACCGCCACCGAGCCCGGGGTGCTGATCGCCGCCCGGCTGCTCCAGGGCGCGGGCGCCGGCCTGGTCAACTCCCAGATGATCGGCACCCTCCAGGACGTCTTCGACGGCCAGCTGCGGGCCCGCGCCCTCGGCATGTACGCCGTCACCGGCGGCCTCGCCTTCGCGCTCGGCCCGCCGATCGGCGGCGCCGTGCTGGCCCTGGCCGGCCCCGAGAACGGCTGGCGGCTGACCTTCCTGCTCAACGTCCCCTTCGGACTGGCCACCGTCGCCCTGGCGGCCCGCCACCTGCCGAAGCCCCGCCCCAGCGCGCGCGACGCCAACCTCGACCTCCTCGGCCTGCTGCTGGTCGGGGCGCTCACCCTCGCCCTGATGCTGCCCTTCGTCCGGCCGCCCGGCTGGACCGGCTGGCTCGCCTTCGCGGCCACCGCCCTGCTGCTGCTCGGCGCGCTCGCCTGGTGGCAGCGCCGCTACGCCCGGGCCGGCGGCCGGCCGCTGATCCACCCGGCCCTCACCCGCTCCGCGCCGTACGCGCTCGGGACGGCCACCGCGATGGCCCAGTTCGGCTCCTCGCTCGCGGCCTCGCTGGTCCTGACCATGTTCCTGCAGGACGGCCTCGGCCTGTCCCCGATGGGCGCCGCGCTGGTCGCGCTGCCCTCCGCCGTGGCCATGGGCACGGCCTCCGCGCTCGCCTGGCGGGTCGTCCAGCGCTACGGCCGGCGCGCCGTCACCGCCGGGATGGTCGGCTCGGCGCTCGCCATGCTGCTCAGCGGGCTGCTCGCGCACTGGGCGCCCGCCGCCGTCCTGCCCTGGCTGCTGGCGCTGCTGCAACTGCTCGGCGGCGCCTCGGTCGGACTGATGGGCTCCACCAACCAGGCGTTCGTGCTGCGCCACGCGCCCGCCGAGGCGGCCGGGGTGAGCGGGGCGATCCTGCAGATGGCGCAGCGGATCGCGGCGGCCGTCGCGATCTCGGCGCTGTCCGGGGTCTACCTGCGGGAGACCGCCGGCGGCGGCGGGCACCGCTCGGCCTTCCTGACGGCGAGCACGGTGTGCGCCGCGGTGGCCGGACTCGCCGTGCTGGCCTCGGTGTTCGCCGGCCGCGCCGCGGCCCGAGAGCAGCGGGAGGGCGAGCCGGTCGCGATCCGCCGAGGGCGAACGCCGGTCCGCTAGCCCGTGGTCCGTGCGTACCGTGGCGGGCATGACCGACGCCGTACGGAACCGGACCGTGGACCTGCCCGGGGTGACGCTCGCCTACCGGGAGAGCGGACGGCCCGGCGGCCCTCCCCTCGTCCTGCTGCACGCCCTCGGCGAACGCGCCGCCGACTGGGCACCCGTCCTGCCCGGGCTCGCCCCCGGCCACCACGTGTACGCGCTCGACCTGCGCGGCCACGGCGGCAGCTCCCGCACCGCCGCCTATTCGCTGGAGGCGATGCGGGACGACGTGCTGGCCTTCCTCGACGCCCTCGGACTCGCCCGCGTCGACCTGGTCGGCCACTCGATGGGCGGCGCCGTCGCCTACCTGCTCGCCCAGGCCGCGCCGGAGCGGATCGACCGGCTGGTCCTGGAGGACATCCCCGCGCTGTACCCGCGCCCGGCGAGCGCGCTGCCCGAGGATCCCGACCCGGACGCGCACTTCGACTGGGCGATGGTCCGGGCCGTCAGGGCCCAGCTGGACGACCCCGACCCGGCCTGGCGGGCGGGGCTGGCGAGGATCACGGCCCGCACCCTGGCGGTGGCCGGCGGCCCGGCCAGCCACATCCCGCAGGAGCGGATCGCGGAACTCGCCCGGCTGATCCCGGACTGCCGCCTGGTCACCGTCGAGGCCGGGCACCTGGTGCACGGTGCCCGGCCCGCCGAGTTCGTCGCCGCGGTGGCGCCGTTCCTGGCCCGCTGAGCCGCAGGGCCGGTGTGCCGCGGGCCCGCTGAGCCGCGGCCGGGCGGGTCAGACGCCGTGCTCGACGGGCAGCCGCCCGTTGCGCACCGCCGTCAGCAGGTCGGCGTGGTCGGCCTCGGTGCGGTCCGCGTAAGCCACCGCGAACGCGGCGACCGCCTCGTCCAGCGTCTCGCCCTTGCCGCAGTACCCGGCCAGCAGGCCCGGGTCGGCGGTGTGGGAGTGCGCCCGGGCCAGCAGGGCGCCGGTGATCCGGGCGTAGTCGTCCAGCTGGGACGGCTGCAGGGCGGCCGGGTCGACGCTGCCCTTGCGGTTGCGGAACTGCCGCACCTGGTAGGGGAGTCCGTCGACCGTGGTCCAGCCCAGCAGGGTGTCGCTGACCACCTGCATGTGCTTCTGCCCGAGCACCACCCGGCGGCCCTCGTGCCCGTCCGGCACGGACCGCGGCCCGGCCGGCAGGTACGGCAGCAGCGCGGAGGGACGCGCCTCCTTCACCTGCAGCACCAGCGGCTGGTCCCGGTGGTCGGTGAGCAGCACCACGTACGAGCGGGTGCCCACGCTGCCGGTGCCCACCACCCGGAACGCCACGTCCTGCACCCGGTAGCGGGACAGGAGGGTGCGCACCTCGGCCGGCACCGTCTCGACGTACGGGCCGAGCGCGTGCGCGACGGCGCGGGCGGTCGCGTCGGTCACCTCGGTGAGCACCGGGGGAGCTGCCGTGAAGCGCCAACCGCCGTCCGCGGTACGGGCGGTGCTGCGGGAGGCGAACCGCGCGCTGGTGTTGCCGAGCGCCTTCGCGCCGACCTTGCGCAGCACCTCGGCGAGGTCGTGCGCCTCGGCGAAGGAGACCAGCTGCTCGTCCGCGATGGCGTTCCAGGCGTCCAGCCCGGGGAGTTTGGCGAGCGTGCGCACCGTCCGGCGGTAGGAGCCGGCCGCGTGCTGGGCGGCCTCGCGCGCGGTGCTCTCGCTCGCCCCGGCCTCGCGGGCGGCCAGCACCAGGCTGGCGGCCAGCCGCTTGAGGTCCCACTCCCAGGGGCCGGGGACGGTCTCGTCGAAGTCGTTGATGTCCAGCACGATCTGGCCGCGGGCGTCGCCGTACAGACCGAAGTTGGCGGCGTGCGCGTCCCCGCACAGCTGCGCGTCGACCCCGGTCACCGGGGTGCCCGCGAGGTCGGCGGCCATCAGCCCGGCCGACCCGCGCAGGAACGCGAACGGGCTCGCGGCCATCCGGCCGACCCGGATCGGTACCAGCCGGGCTATTCGGCCCGTGTTGGAGGTCTCCAGCGCGGACACGGCGGTCGGCCGGTCGGGCGCGGGCGCGAACTCCGCGTGCCGCTCCCGGGGCACCCTCGCCCGCAGCTCCTTGCCGCGCTCCCGCGCCCTCCCGTCCTGCGCCGGGGCGAACCCGGCCACCGCGAACCCGCGCCGGGTCCGCTCGTCCTGCCCCGCCGCCGGCCCCGACCGATCCTCGGCCGCCTCGGCCCCACCCACGTGCGCCACTTGTCCCGCCCGTCCCTTCCGGTCCTCATCCCGCCCGCGACCTGCGCGGACGTTCGTCGGGGGAGTGACGTGCGGCGTCGCGCGGTGGTTCCGGGGGAAGGGGGTCCGGTTGTGGGGCGCAGGTGGCGGGGGTCGCGGTCGGGCGCTGGGCGGAGCGTGTGGGCTCCGGGGGCAGCGGGAGGCGGGAGGCGGGCGGCCGGGGCGGAGTGCGTGCGGCGCGGGGTAGCGTGGGGCGGGTGAACGATCTTGGGGGGAAGGGCCTTCGGGTGCGCCTGGCGGCAGGGGCCGCCGCCGCGCTGACCGTGGCGGCCGGGCTGGGGGTGCGGGCGGCGCTGGGCGGGGACCTCGCCAAGGACGCCGGGGACGCGCTCTACACCGTCCTGCTGTACGCCCTGCTCGTGCTGGCCGCGCCGGGGCTGCGCCCCGGCCGGGCCGCCGTCCTGGCCGCCGCGCTGAGCTGGGCCGTGGAGCTGTTCCAGCTCACCGGCCTGCCGGACGCCTGGGGGCGGCACAGCGTCCTGGCCCGGCTGGTCCTGGGCTCGACCTTCAACCCGCCGGACCTGTTCTGGTACCTGGTCGGCGCGGGCTGTGCCGGAGCGCTCCACCGGCTGCTGCGGACCTCCCGAGTCGCAGCGGCCGGCGGAGCCGTTCGGTGCAGCCGTCCGGCGGAGTGAGCCGGCGGAGTGAGCCGACGGACCGTCAGAGCGGAAGCAGTTCCGGCCGCTTGGGCTCGACGTGGTCGCCCGAGGACTCGCCGCGCAGGCGCCGGCCGACCCAGGGCAGCAGGTGCTCGCGGGCCCACTGGATGTTCTCCCGCCGCTGGTCGGCGGCGGTGAGCACGCGGGCGTCCGGCCACGGGGCCTCCGGGTCCTGCGCGGTGCGCAGGCCCAGCGAGCGGGCGGCCAGCAGGGCGACCCGCTGGTGGCCCTCGGGGGACAGGTGCAGGCGGTCCTCGCTCCACGCGCGGCGGTCCTGCACCGCGCGCAGCGACCACAGGTCGGCCACCTGGCAGCCGTTGCGGTCGGCGACGGCGCGCACGTGTCCGTTGTAGGTGGCGATCTTGCCGCGCAGGTGCTTCAGCAGCGGCACGTCCTTGGTGTCGAAGCCGGTGCAGACCAGCACCGTCCCGGCGTTCTCGGTGAGCTGGACGACGGCGGCCTCGAAGCGTCCGGCCACCTCGTCCGGGTCGCTGCCCGGCCGGAGGATGTCGTTGCCGCCCGCGCAGAAGGTGACCAGGTCGGGCTGGAGGCGGCGGACCTGCGGCACCTGCTCGGCGGTGATCTGGTCCAGCAGCCGGCCGCGCACGGCGAGGTTGGCGTAGCGGAAGTCGCCCGGCGGGCGTCCGTCGGCGAGGATTCCGGCGAGCCGGTCGGCCCAGCCGGCGAACCTGCCGTCGATGCCGGGGTCGTTCAGACCCTCGGTGAAGCTGTCCCCGAGGGCGGCGTACGAATCGAGGTCAAGGGTCTCCTGGAGATTCGGCATGAAAGAGATAGTTCACCCAATCAAGTGACCTACGCCACCGTAGGTGACCCCGGCGGCACGTGAGATGGGCCACGTACCAGCACCGGGCGCTTCCGCCCGCAGAGACCCGGTCCCCGGAAAGCGCAAGATCGGCGCCCCCTTCCGCTTTCCGGCCCGTCCGGCGGATGCTCGAAGGGAGCGGCCGGCTCCGGCCGCAGTCCTCCTGGGGGAAGGCATCCATGACCACCGACCTGCGCCCCGTTCCGCCCGAGAACTGGTCCATCGACGACCGCTGCACCAACTGCGACGTCGCCCGGCAGCTCGCGCCCGGCCTGGTCCGCGAGCACGAGGGGCGCTCCGAGCTGGTCCGCCAGCCGCGCGACGCGGCCGAGCGCCGACAGCTGCTCGCCGCCGCCCACGCCTGCCCGACCCGCTCCATCCGCCCCGGCACCGGGCCGCTGGAGCCGGCCGAGGACCCGTTCCCGCTGGCCCTCGCCGACGACCTGCTGCTGCTCGGCCACAACTCCCGCCGCATCGCGGGCGCCAACTCCTACCTCTGCCGCCGCCCGACCGGCTGGGTGATGGTCGACACGCCGCGCTACAGCGAGGCCCTGGCCGCCCGGTACGCCGCGCTCGGCCCGGTCACCGACGTCCTGCTCACCCACCGCGACCACGCCGCGCACGGCCGGGCGTACGCCGACCGCCTCGGGGCCCGGCTCTGGATCCACGAGGGCGACCTGGAGGCCGTGCCCGACGCCGACCGGGTGCTGCGCGGCACCGGGCCGACGGAGGTCTCGCCCGGCCTGGTCGCCCACCCGTTCCCCGGCCACACCCGGGGCAGCGTGCTCTACCTCGCGGACCAGCGGTACTGCTTCAGCGGCGACAGCCTGTACTGGTCCCGCACCACCGGGGACATCGAGGTGGCGGAGTCGGTGACCTGGTACTCGATCGAGGAGCTCGCCGCCTCGCTGCGGCGCGGCCTCGGCGTACTGCGCTTCGAGTGGCTGCTGCCCGGCCACGGCGGGCGGCGCCGGATGTCCGCCGAGGAGGCGGACCGCCGACTGCGGGCGCTGGCGGAGCGGTGCCGGGAGCTGCGGCCCGGACCGGTGGACTTCGGCGCGGTCCGCTGGTAGCCGGGGTCCGCGGGCAGGGCGGTCCGTCGGGGTAGCCGGGGTCCACGGGCGGCGCGGCCCGCCCGCGGGCGCCGGAGGGCCGGTGCGCCGGTGCCTGCGCCGGGTGCGCGGGGGCGTGCGACCGCCGGGAGCGCCCGCCCGGGTGTGCGAACGGTTCCGCCGGGGCAGCCGCCTTGGGAACGAAGGTGTTCGGCCTCGCGAACCCCGAACTCCGTGCGACGAACTCCCCGCGATCCAAGGATGGTTGAGTCATGCTCACGCAGACACCGGAGCGCCAGGCCCGGCCGCGGCGCTACCTGATGTGCCGGCCGACGCACTTCACCGTGGACTACGCGATCAACCCGTGGATGGACCCGTCCCAGCCCACCGACACCGCGCTCGCCCTGCGCCAGTGGGAGCGGCTCTACTGGACGTACCGCCGGCTCGGCCACACCGTCGAGCTGATCGACCCGGTGCCCGGCCTGCCCGACATGGTGTACGCCGCCAACGGCGCCACCGTGCTGGACGGCCGGGCCCTGGTCGCCACCTTCCGCCACCCGGAGCGGGCCGCCGAGTCGGAGGCCTACCTGGCCTGGTTCCGCGAGCACGGCTACCGCGAGGTGCGCCGCGCCGGGCACGTCAACGAGGGCGAGGGCGACCACCTGGTGGTGGGCCGCCGGGTGCTCGCCGGGACGGGCTTCCGCACCTCGCGCGCCGCGCACGCCGAGGCCGGGGAGCTGTTCGGCGTCCCGGTGGTCAGCCTGACCCTGGTCGACCCGCGCTTCTACCACCTGGACACCGCACTGGCGGTGCTCGCCGACGACCACGTCATGTACTACCCGGAGGCGTTCGACGCCGACAGCCGCTCGGTGCTGCGCGCGCTGTACCCGGACGCGGTCCTCGCCGACCGGGCCGACGCCGAGGTGTTCGGGCTCAACGCGGTCTCGGACGGCCGCCGGGTGCTGCTGCCGGAGGCGGCCAAGAACCTGGCCGGCCGCCTGGCCGAGCACGGCTACCAGCCGGTCCCGGTGGACGTCTCGGAGCTGCTGAAGGGCGGTGGCGGGGCGAAGTGCTGCACCCTGGAGCTCAGGCCGCGGTGACACGCCCTACCCGGCGTCCCGGTCCGCCGCCGTGACCAGCAGCACCTCCAGGGTGCGCGGCCCGTGCACCCCCTCCACCCGGTCCAGTTCGATGTCGCTGGTGGCGGACGGCCCCGAGATCCAGGTCTGCGGGCGGACCGGATCGAGCCGCGGCAGGGCGAGCGGCACCGAGGCGACGACCTGCTCCGGCGCCCGCACCACGCAGACGTGGTGGTCGGGGACGAGCGAGAGCAGCCGCCGGCCCTGGCCCGGACCGGCGTCCAGCACGATCGTCCCGGTCTCGGCGACGGCCAGCGCGCAGCCGGTCACCACGCTGTCCGCGGTGTCCAGCCGGGCGGCGGTCGGCGTCCCGTCGTCCGGGAGGAGCGCGACCCCCTCGGCCTCGGCGGCGGCGAGCCAGCCGGCCGGCAGACCGGCCGGCACCACGACCGTCCGGCTGCCCCGCTCGACCAGCAACCGGGCGATCAGCCGCGGCAGTTCGTCCTCGCGGCAGCGGTGCACCAGGGCCCGGTAGTCGGCCAGGTTGCGGTGCAGCAGGTCGAGCAGCGCCGCCGGGTCGTCCGTCGGCACGTGCGCCGTCAGGTAGTCGCGGGGCGGCGGCTGTTCGGCCGCCCCGGCGGTGTCGCCGAGCGCGGCCCGGATCCGGCCGAGGATCAACTCCCGTGAGGTGGAAGGGTTGTCGGGTCGCGTGCGGTCGGGGGTGGTCATGTGCGGTTCCTCCGCCACCAGTCGCGGAACGGTTCGGCGGGCACCTCCGGCAGGTCCCGGGTGTCGGTCCAGGCCCGCCCGGGCCCGGGCAGTCGGCGCGGGTGCAGCGCGCGGGTGCGCCCGGCCAGCCGCTCGGCGGCGGTGAGCGCCGCCGGGTGGTCCAGCACGAAGCCGGCCGCCGCCATCGCGGCCCGCTCCAGCGGGTGCCCGCCCTGCTCGACCACCCGCTCGCGCAGGTGCACCAGCACCTCGGGGATGTCGATCGCCACCGGACAGACCTCGTAGCAGGCCCCGCAGAGCGAGGAGGCGTACGGCAGCGAGGCGTCCACCGCGCTCGCGGTGCCGCGCAGTTGGGGTGTCAGGACGGCACCGATCGGCCCCGGGTAGACCGAGCCGTAGGCGTGCCCGCCGGCCCGCTCGTACACCGGGCAGACGTTGAGGCAGGCCGAGCAGCGGATGCAGCGCAGCGCCTGGCGGCCGACCCGGTCGGCGAGCGCGGCGGTGCGGCCGTTGTCCAGCAGCACCAGGTGGAACTCGGACGGGCCGTCGCCCTCGGTCGTCCCGGTCCACAGCGAGGTGTACGGGTTCATCCGCTCGGCGGTGGAGGAGCGGGGGAGCAGCTGGAGGAAGACCTCCAGGTCCCGCCAGGTCGGCACGACCTTCTCGATGCCGACCACGGAGATCAGGGTCCGCGGCAGGGTGAGGCACATCCGGCCGTTGCCCTCGGACTCGACCACCACCAGGGTGCCGGTCTCGGCGACCATGAAGTTGGCGCCGGAGACGGCGACTTCGGCGCGCAGGAACTTCTCCCGCAGGTGCAGCCGGGCGGCCTCGGCGAGTTCGGCGGGGGAGTCGGTGAGGCCCTCGGGCGCCGGGCGGCCCCAGGAGGCCATCCGGTCGGCGAAGATCTCCCGGATCTCGGCCCGGTTGCGGTGGATCGCCGGCACCAGGATGTGCGAGGGCCGGTCGTCGCCCAACTGCACGATCAGTTCGGCGAGATCGGTCTCGTAGGCGGTGATCCCCTCGGCCGCCAGCGCCTCGTTGAGCTCGATCTCCTGGGTGGCCATCGACTTGACCTTGACCACCTCCGTCCTTCCGGTGGCCCGGACCAGCCCGGCGACGATCCGGTTGGCCTTCTCGGCGTCGGCGGCCCAGTGCACGGTGCCGCCGGCCGCCGTGACGTTCTCCTCCAACTGGACCAGGTAGCGGTCGAGGTGCCGCAGCGTGTGGTCCTTGATCGCCTTCCCGGCGGCGCGCAGTTCCGCCCAGTCGGCGAGTTCGGCGACGGCCCGGGCCCGCTTGTCCCGGATGGTGCGGGTGGCGTGCCGGAGGTTGGCGCGCAGCCGCTCGTCCCGTACGGCCCCGGCGGCGGCCTGCGGGAAGGCGGGCATGCCGAGGAAGGTGCCGGCCGGGTTCCCGGTCCGCTCGCTGCGCGCGCTCATGCGGACGGCCTCCAGGGGTGCTCCTCGGTACTGGCCAGGATCTCCGCCAGGTGCAGCGGTCGCAGGGGCGCGCCGGTGCGGCGCAGGGTGCCGCCGAGGTGCAGCAGGCAGGAGTTGTCGGCGCCGCACAGGACCCGGGCGCCGGTGCCGAGCGCGTTGGCGAGCTTGTCCTCGGCCATGGCCGCCGAGACCGCCGCGTTCTTGACCGCGAACGTGCCGCCGAAACCGCAGCACTCCTCGGCCCCGGGCAGCTCGACCAGTTCCAGGCCCTTGACGGCGCCCAGCAGCCGGCGCGGGCGCTCGCCGAGGCCGAGCAGGCGCAGGCCGTGGCAGGACGGGTGGTAGGTGACGGTGTGCGGGAAGTACGCGCCGACGTCCTCGACGCCGAGCACGTCGGTGAGGAACTCGGTCAGTTCGAGCACCCTGGGCACCAGGCCGGTGGCCAGGTCGGCGAGTGCGGTGCCCCGGCCCTCGGCGGCGGCCCGGGCGCCGATCCGGGGGTAGTTGTCCCGGACCATCGCCACGCAGGAGCCGGAGGGCGTCACCACGTGGTCGTACCCGGCGAAGGCCTTCGCGGTCCGCCGGACCAGCGGCTCGCAGGCCCTGCGGTAGCCGGTGTTGTACTGCGGCTGACCGCAGCAGGTCTGCCCGGCGGGGAAGTCCACCGTCACGCCGAGCCGTTCCAGCAGTCGGACGGTGGCCACCGCGGTGGCGGGGAACAGCGCGTCGTTGACGCAGGTGGCGAACAGCGCGACCCGCATCCGGGCTCCCTTCTGCCGAACTCCCGCCGGACGCACCGGTGTACGGACGTGCGGACACGCGGAGGGCGCCGGAAGCCGAACGGCACCGGGCCGCTCGTGATCGTACCGAGCGGACCGGTGCCGCGGGGGGACCTCAGGACCTCAGGGCCTCGGGACCTCAGGGCCTCGGGACCTCAGGGCCTCGGGACCTCAGGCGCCGAGCCAGAGGTCCGGGCCGAACACCTCGTAGTGGATGTCCGCCGCCGGGACGCCCGCGGTCAGCAGTTGCTCGCGGACGGCGCGCAGGAATGGGAGCGGCCCGCACAGGTAGGCGGTGGTGCCGGCCGGGACCTCGACGGTGGAGAGGTCCACCAGGCCGGTGCGCTCGGCGGGCCACTCGCCGAGCGGCTGCTCGTAGAAGACGTGCGAGGTGGCGTTCGGCAGCGTGGTGGTGAGCCGCGCCAGCTCGGCCCGGAAGGCGTGGCTCAGCTGGTCGCGGTCGCCGTGCACGGAGACGATCCGCCGGGTGGAGCCGGTGGCGGCCAGGTGGTCGAGCATGGCGGTCATCGGGGTGTTGCCGATGCCGGCGGAGGCGAGCAGCACCGGTCCGTCGCCGTCGGCCAGCGCGATGTCGCCCAGCGGGGGCGCCAGGTCGATCGGGTCGCCGGCCTTCAGGTGGTCGTGCAGGTGGCCGGAGACCTCGCCGCCGTCCTCGCGCTTGACGCTGAAGCGCAGCGCGCCGTCGGCGCCGCCGGAGAGGCTGTACTGGCGGATCTGGTGGGCGCCGTCGGCCAGTTCGGTGCGCACGGAGACGTACTGGCCGGGGCGGAAGGCCGGCACCGGACGGCCGTCGGTCGGGCGGACCAGGTAGGTGGTGACGGCCTCGGTCTCCTGGACGCGGGCGACCACGGTGCAGGGGAGCCACAGGTCGGCCGGGTCGCCGCCGGCGGCGACCTCGGCGCGCAGCCGGTCCTCGACGGCGATCAGCGCGTTGGCCATCAGCCAGTAGACCTCGTCCCAGGCGGCGGCGACCTCGGGGGTGACGGCCTCGCCGAGCACCTCCACGATGGCGGCGAACAGGTGCTCGTGGACGATCTTGTACTGGTCGTCGGCGATGCCGACGGAGACGTGCTTGTGGGCGATGCGGGCGAGCATCGCGTCCGGCCGCTGGTCCGGGTTGGCGATCAGGGCGGTGGCGAAGGCGGCTATCGAGCCGGCCAGGGCCTCGCGCTGGCTGCCGTTGGCCTGGTTGCCCCGGTTGAAGAGGTCGCGCAGCAGCTCCGGGTGCGCGGCGAACATCCGGTCGTAGAAGCGCGGGGTGATGTCCCCGATGGCGGCGCCCACGACGGGCAGGGTGGCCTCGATGACCTCGGCGGACTTCGCGGACAGCATCAGACGACTCCTTATTGGTATCTGAGATTCGCATTAAAGGCCGCAAGGGGGTGCGCGGCCCCGGGTGGGCTGATCAGCCGGTGGATCCGGCGGTGTCAGGGGGTCCGGTGGTGAGGCTGAGCAGGACCGGTCCGGTGGGGGAGGCCACCAGGTCGGCGACGGAGAGGTGGTCGAGCGCCGCGAAGAACGCCTCCTGGGCGTTCCGCAGCGCCCCGCGCAGCCGGCACGCGGCCCGCAGCGGGCACGGCGGGTCGTCCTCGCAGCCGACCACGTCGCCGACCCCCTCCAGCTCCCGCAGCAGCAGTCCGAGCGAGCCGGTGCGCCCGGCGAAGGTGAGCATCAGCCCGCCGCCGCGACCGCGCCGGGCCTCCACCACCCCCAGGTGCTGCAGCCGGCTGACCACCTTCGCCGCGTGGGTGTACGGCACACCGACCGACTCGGCCACCTCGCGGGTGGTCGGGTTGTCGCCCTCGCCCAGGACGGCCAGTCGCATGGCGATCCGCAGGGCGATGTCGGTGCTCTTGGTCAGCCTCACGTTCGGAACGCTACCGAATACGACTCTCCAACTCCAATTTTCTGCACGACTCCGACCGAGACCGTGGTCACGTTGCCCTCGGGGAGGCGGGCGCGGGGCCTGGCTGTGTCGCGCTGCGATCGGATCTGAACATTTGGCGACATTAGTAGTCACTCCCTGACGGAAAGTCAGAGAGCCTCCTACGCTTCCCCTGCTCCGAACACCACCACATCCGCACCACCCGTACGTGTCGAGCAGCAGGAGAGATCCATGAGAACACCCCGCACATCCCGTGCGCCCCGCATACCCCGTGCACCCCGTACCCGGACGGCCGTGGCCGCGACAGTCGCGACCACGGCCGCACTGCTGTCGCTGCCCGCGACGGCCGAGGCCGTCACGCCGCCGCCGGCCGTCGCCGCGCACGTGGCGGTGGCGCCCTACCCGGCGGGCGTCGCGCTGACGCCGGACGGCGGCCACGCCTACGTGACCAGCCAGAGCAGCGGCGCCGTCAGCGTGCTGGACACCGCGACCAACACCGTGTCCGGCACCTTCACCGCCGGGAGCGGCTCCTACGCCGTCGCCGTGTCGCGCGACGGGCACCGGGCCTACCTGACGCACCACCTGGACAACACCGTCAGCGTCGTGGACACCGCGACCAACGCCGTCACCGCGACCGTCCCGGTCGGCGCCCAGCCCTGGGGCCTCGCCCTCGCGCCGGACGGCTCCCGGGCCTACGTGAGCAACGCCGCCGCCAACACGGTGAGCGTGCTGGACACTTCGTCCGGCACCGTGACCGCGACCGTGCCGGTCGGCGCCGAACCGCACGGGCTGGCCGTCTCCGCGGACGGCGCGCGGCTGTACGTCGCGGCCTCCGGGGACAAGGCCGTCACCGTCGTCGACACCGCGAGCGGAACGGTGAGCGGCACCGTTGCGGTCGGCCACGGCGCCTTCGGGCTCGCGCTCAGCCCGGACGGCACCCGGCTGTGGGCCGCCGACGGCGACGACGGCACCGCCGCGGTGATCGACACCGCGGCCGGCACGGTCCTCGGCACCGTCGCGGTCGGCTCCGGCCCCTACGCCGTGACCCTCTCCCCGGACGGCGCGGCGGCCTACGTCTCCGACTACGCCGACAGCACCCTGAGCGTGGTGGACACCGCGAGCCGGACGGTCACCGCGACCGTCCCGGTGGGCGCCGCTCCGTACAGCCTGGCCCTGACCGCCGACGGGCGGCACGGCTACCTCGCCGACTTCACCGGCAACGCCGTCGACGTGGTGGACTTCCCGCTGCCGGTGCCGGACGTGACCGCGATCAGCCCGAACGGCGGCTCCGGGACGGGCGGCACCACGGTGACCGTCACCGGCACCGACCTGGCCGGCGCCACCGCCGTGACCTTCGGCGCGGCCGGCGCCGCGGCCTCGTTCAGCTGCACCCGGACCAGCTGCACCGCGACCGCCCCCGCGACCACCGTCACCGGGCCGGTGGACGTGCGGGTCACCGGGCCCGGCGGCACCAGCGCGGCCGTCGCCGCCGACCGCTTCACCTACACCGCCCCCGCCGCCCACCTGGGCGTCGCGCTCACCGCGACCCCGGTGACCGGGCTGCTCTCCAGCCGGGTCGACTACACCGTCACCCTCACCGGCCAGGGCCCCGACCCGGTCACCGCGGCCACCGTCACCGCCGACCTGCCCGCCGGACTGACCACGACCTCCGGCGACTGCACCGTCGCCGCCGGGAAGCTCGGCTGCACGCTGACCGCGCCACTGGCCAAGGGCGCGAGCACCACCCGGCACTTCTCGGTCGGGGTCGGCCTGTTCTCGCTGCTCCGCAGCTGGGACGTCACCGTGGCCCGCACCGCCGGGGCGCCCGCCGACCCGTCGCCCGCCACCAGCCGGGCCACCCGCAGCTGCTCCGCGATCCTGGGGCTGCTGATCACCTGCAAGTAGCGCCCGCCCGCCGCGCACGGGCAGCCGCACCGGGCCCCGCCGAGACCCTTCGGCGGGGCCCGGTGCGCGAAAGTCCTGGACGAAGTGTCCGATCCGGACGTACAGTCCGATCATGTCTGCGGAAAACCCCGACCCACGCGTGCCGACCTGGTCCCCGGTCTGCCGCGCCGTGGCCCTGCTGCTCGGCCCGTACGCCGAGGTGGTGCTGCACGACACCGCCACCGACCGGGTCCTCGCCATCTGGAACCCGATGACCCCCCGGGCACCCGGCGACCCCTCGCTGCTCGGCGAACTGGACGGGATCGACCCCTCCGCCCCCGACGTCTACGGCCCCTACGAGAAGCTGCTGCCCGACGGCCGGCGGCTCTCCTCGGTCAGCGCCGTGCTGCGCGACGAGGCCGGAAAGCCCACGGCGGTGCTCTGTGTCAACCTCGACCGGGGCCCGCTGGAGCAGGCCGCCGCCCTGCTGGCCGGCTTCGCCGCCCCCACCGCGCCGCGCCCCGAACCGCTCTTCGAGCACGACTGGACCGAGCGGATCAACGACGTGGTCGGCGGGTACGTCCGCGACCGGGGCCGCCCGCTGGAGCGGTTCACCCGCGAGGACCGGCTCGCCGTCCTGACCGAACTCGACCGGGCCGGGGTGTTCGCCGTCCGGCGCGCCGTCCCGGTCGTCGCCACCGCGCTGCGGATCTCCCGTTCCACCGCGTACAGCCTGCTCGCCGAGCTCAAGCAGCACCCGGCGGGCCCCGCCAAGGAGTACCACCAGTGACCCAGCTCCCCGACTTCCGGCTCGAAACCCACTTCTCGCGCTGGGAGTTCACCGCCCGGTACCACCTCACCGCCTCCGACGCGCAGACCATGACGATGGCCGAACTGCTCGCCCTGGCCGGCCCCGAGGACCGCGAGGCCTGGGACACCCTGGCCCTCGGCTACACCGAGACCTTCGGCGACCCCGGGCTGCGCCGCGCCGTCGCCGGGATGTACGAGCAGGTCGGCGAGGACGACGTGATCTGCTTCGGCGGCGCCCAGGAGGGGCTCAACCTCGCCATGCAGGTGCTGCTCGAACCGGGCGACCACGCGGTGGTGCTGACCCCCAACTACCAGTCCGCCGAGACCGTTCCGCTCTCGCTGTGCGAGGTCACCGGCGTCGCGCTGGACGCGGAGCGGGACTGGGCGCTGGACCTGGACGCGGTCGAGGCGGCGCTGCGCCCCAACACCAGGGTGCTGTCGGTCAACTTCCCGAACAACCCGACCGGCAAGGTGATCGACGCCGCCGACTTCGTCCGGCTGGCCGAGCTCTGCGACGAGCGCGGCATCCGGCTCTTCTCCGACGAGGTCTACCGCGGCCTGGAGCACGACCGGGCCCGCACCCTGCCGCAGGCCGCCGACCTCTCCGAGCGGGCCCTGTCGCTCAACGTCACCTCCAAGTCGCTCGGCCTGCCCGGCCTGCGGATCGGCTGGATCGCCTGCCGGGACCGGGAACTGCGCTCGCGCCTGGAGCGGGCCAAGCACTACACCACGATCTGCAACTCGGCGCCGAGCGAGGTGCTGGCCCGGATCGCGATCACCGCCCGCGAGCACATCCTGGCCCGCAACCGCGCGATCATCGCCGAGAACCTGCCGCGGTTCGACGCCTTCTTCGCCGAGTTCGCCGAGCTCTTCGAGTGGCGCGCGCCGGACGGCGGCTGCGTCGCCTACCCGCGCTACCGGGGCCCGGGCGACGTGGCGGAGTTCTGCACCGCCCTGGTCGAACAGGCGGGCGTGCTGCTGCTGCCCGCCGACGTCTTCCGCTCGGAGCTGACCCCGACCCCGGCCGACCGCTTCCGGATCGGCCTCGGCCGCCGCGACCCGGGCCCCGGCCTGGCGGCCTTCGGCGACTGGCTCCGCAAGCGCTGAGGCGCACCCGGGGCGGACCCGGTACGCACCCGGGGCGGACGCGAAGCGGCCGGGGCGCCGGCCACCGAGGGGAGTCGGCGGCCGGCACCCCGGCCCGTCAGGGGTGCCGCCCGGGAGTGGTCAGAGCTTCTGCCAGGCCGGCTTGGCCGCGTAGGTGTCGCGGAAGTAGTCGGCGAGCTTGAGGCGGGAGGCGGCCGCCTCGTCCACCACCACGGTGGCGTGCGGGTGCAGCTGGAGCGCCGAGGCGGGGACGACCGCGGACAGCGGGCCCTCGACGGCGAGCGCGACGGCCTCGGCCTTGGCCTCGCCGGTGGCGAGCAGCACCAGGTGGCGGGCCTCCAGGATGGTGCCGATGCCCTGGGTGATGACGTGGTGCGGGACCTCGTCGATGCTGTCGAAGAAGCGCGCGTTGTCCACCCGGGTCTGCCGGGTGAGGGTCTTGATCCGGGTCCGGGAGGAGAGCGAGGAGCAGGGCTCGTTGAAGCCGATGTGGCCGTCCGTGCCGATGCCGAGCAGCTGGAGGTCGACGCCGCCGGCCTCGGCCAGCGCGCGGTCGTAGGCGACGGCCGCCGCGGCGATGTCGGACGCGTTGCCGTCCGGGCCCAGGAAGGAGTCCTCGGTCAGGCCGAGCGGCTCCACGACCTCGCGCAGCACCACCGACCGGTACGACTCGGGGTGGCCGGCGGGCAGGCCGACGTACTCGTCCAGCTGGCAGATGCGCGCCTCGGCGGCGTCCAGCCGGCCGTCGCGGACCCGCTCGGCCAGGGCCTGGTAGATCGGCAGCGGGGTCGAGCCGGTCGCCACGCCGAGCAGGGCGTCGGGCTTGTCGGTCAGCAGATCGGTGATCGCCGCGGCGATGAGGTCGCCGGCCGCACGGGCGTCAGGGACGATCACGATTTCCATACTGGGTCCACCGTTCTGAGGCGAGTCTGAGGTCTAGACCTCCGAGGTCTAGACCAGTTTGCCGTGAAGGGGTGCCCCAGGTCCACCCGGGTCCGACTGGCGGGCGATCTTCCGCCCCTGCCCGTTCTGCCAGGTGGGAACGGCCGGGGCCGGCCGTCGGGGGATGTCCCGACGGCCGGCCCGGTGTTCGTGTCCTCTACGGCTTCCCGCTCACCGGTCGTCCGGACGGCTGCCCGGTCGTACGGACGGCGTGGGGTGGGCGGGTGCGGCGCCTCGGCGGCCCCGCGGTCAGAACGGGTTGGTGCAGGTGGTGACCTGCTGGGCGACGTCCAGTGCGGGGCCGGCGGTCGCGCAGATCATGCGGGGGGCGGTGGTGGCCACCCGCGGGGTGACCGCCTCGGCGGAGCCGAACCGCACGGTGGTCGCGGCGGCGACCGTCTTCCACGGGCTGCCCCAGGCGGCCTGGGTGCGGATCTCGACCCGAACCAGCGTCAACTGGCCCCGGTCGGCGCTGACCCGGGCGACTCCCACGATGCCCTCGCCGTCGGCCTGGTGCGAGACGCAGGGCTGGTTGAGCACCGCGGCGCAGGCCGCGCCGCCGGTGCCGGGCGTCGCCGTGGCCGCTATGGCCGGGGCCGCCGACAGGCCGGCTATCCCTGCCGCTGCCATGACCACAGCTGCGATCCGAGTGCGCATGATGCGAACCTCCTTGGAAATTAAGGGAATCTCACTCCTTGAGATGAGTCTTGCACACATTGTGAACTTGGCGTGTGTGCGTTGCGTCACACTCATGGTGACGGTTCAACTACATCCTGCAACCATTTGCCGCCCGTTCAGCACACGGACAACTCCAGTCCTGACGGACGATCGGTTCATCGGGAAGCGGCGAGTGGCATCGGCAACCCGCCCACGGCCCGGCGGGCTTGGCGGTGCCCCGGCGCTCCTCTCACCCGTCCGGGTGGCGGGTTGCCCCCGGGGCGAACCGGACGGATACCATCGACCCGATCCCACGGAGGTGCCGCGTGGACACGGTCATCGTGCAACTTCCCGGCCCGGGGGCCGAGGTGGCGCCCGGCGAAACCCCCGGCCTGCTGCGGATGGGCCCGGGCGAGACCGCGGTGTTCGGGCGCGGGGAGCCCGGCCGGCCGGTCCCCATCCCGCTGCCCGACCAGGGCGTCTCCCGCCGGGCGGGGGAGGTGGTCGCGGCCGAGGACTACTGGCGGCTGTCCAACTTCAGCACCTCGGCCACCTACGTGGTGGAGAACCTGGAGGGCGCGGGGGAGCACGTCAAGGTCGCGCCCGGCCGGATCGGCGCGCCCGTCCCGTTCGAACTCTCCCGGGTGCTGCTGCCCGCCCTCGGCGGGCCCGCCGCCTTCAAGGTCTTCGCCCCGCAGCACGCCTACCTCGACGGCCGGCCCGGCGGCGCCGAGGGCGAGCGCACCGTCAGCCCGTTCGCCCTGGACCCGACCGCCAAGTACTTCCTGGTCCTGCTCGCGCTCTGCGAGCCCAGACTGCGCTCGCCCTCCGCCGCGGCCGTCCCCGGGGTGACCGAGGTGCTCGCCCGGCTGCGCGCCCTGCCCGGCTGCCGCGGACTGAGCCGCTCGGCGGTCAACTACCACATCGACTACCTGGTGGCGACCAAGCTGCGGCTGCGCGAGCCGTACGAGGAGGGCCCGGGCGGCGGAAAGCGCGAGGAACTGGTGGCGCTGGCGCTGAGGTTCGACCTCGTCCGGGAGGAGCACCTCGCGCTGCTCCCGCCCCGGCGCCCGGCCGCCCGGCCGTGACGCCCGGTGCCCCGCCCGGGCCGGAGCCCGAGCCGCCCGGCGGCGGGCCCGTGCCCGGTGGCCCGCCGTTCGCGGTCCCGGCGGGCTACCCGATCGCCGGCTACCGCCTCGGCGCCTTCCTCGGCGCGGGCGCCTGGGGCAGCGTGTACGCCGCCGAGGGCCCCGACGGCGGCCCGGCCGCCGTCAAGATCCTCGGCGCGGCCCGGTTCAGCCCCGGCCAGCGCCGGACCGTGGCCCGGATGGCCCGCAGCGAGCAGCGCTTCAGCCGCCGCGCCGACCATCCCCACCTGATCCGCACCTTCGCCGTGGCCACCGTCGAGGACCCGGACCACCCGGCGCTCGACGGCGCCGTCGCCCTGGTGATGGAACGCGCCGCCCGCAGCCTCCAGGACCTGCTGGCCGAGGCCCGCCCCGGTACGGCGGTGCCCGGTGCCGAACGCATCCTGACCGAGGTCTGCGCCGGGCTGACCCACATGCACCGGGCCGGCTGGGTGCACGGGGACCTGAAACCGGCCAATGTCCTGCTGATGCCCGACGGCACCGCCAAGATCGCCGACTTCGGCCTCACCGCCGAGCTGGAGGGCACCCACGCCTACGCCCCTCCGCTCGGCTCGCCCGACCACGTCCCGCCCGAGTGGTGGTCCGAGCGCACCGGTGCCCGCGGCGTCGCGGTGCGCCCCAGCGCCGACGTCTGGGCCTTCGGCGTGATCGCCCACCAACTGCTCACCGGCGGCCTGCACCCCTTCCTCGGCGCGACCGCCCGGGCCCGCTCGCTGGCCGCCCAGGCGTACGCGCGGGGCGCCGCGCCGCTGCGGCTGGACGAGGCGCTGCCGGCGCGCTGGCGGCCCGTGGTCACCGCCTGCCTCGCCCCCGGGCGGGAGGAGCGGACCCGGACCGGGC
>NZ_JBHXEM010000099.1:0-15377 GCF_042724755.1 Kitasatospora sp. NPDC127067
TCTACCATCACTTACTTGTCGGTTTTTTCTTTTTTTTATATTCTTCTGTTTTTTTTAAGTCTCATTTTTGTTGGGGTGTGGGCCGTCGCGCTGCCCACACCCCCGGCCGCCCCACGTCCATGACGCAGAATCAAAGTAGCCAGTCGGTAGTATGTAGTCCACCGCCTCTGAGGAATCTGTATCACTACCACCCCAAAGGGTGACAGGCGCCGGCGACGGTGGTCGAGAGCGAGGAGACAGCGGATGCCGCCCAGCAAGATTCCGCCGAGCATCCGGCAGCGGCGACTCGGCGCGGAGCTGCGCCGGTTGCGCGAGCAGGCGGGACTCTCGGTCACACGAGCCGGGGAACTGCACGGCACCCCGCAGTCCCGCATCAGCAACATCGAATCCGGCGGGTATCCGGTGAGCGCGGACCGGGTGCGGACCCTGGCGCGCCTCTACGGCTGCGCGGATGACGCCCTGATCGAGGCGCTGACGCACATGACCGGCGGCCGCACGCGAGGCTGGTGGGAGGAGTACCGCGAGATCCTCCCGGCCGGAGCACTCGACCTGGCCGAACTCGAACATCACACGCAGACGATGCGGATCGTCTCAGTGGTTCACATCCCTGGTCTTCTCCAGACCCCTGAGCATGCTCGCGCCCTATTTCGGGACGTAGTCCCGCCGTTGTCTCCGCCCGAAGTGGAACACCTGGTATCTCATCGCATCAAGCGACAGGCGGTGCTCTTCGGCGAGCATCCGATTCCGCTGTCGGCCGTCGTCCATGAGACCGCCTTGCGTATGGGCTTTGGTGGCCCCGAGGTTGCCCGTGATCAGCTCGAATACCTGTTGACCATGAGTGAATACCCGCACATCGACCTACGCGTCATCCCGTTCGGCACCGGTAGCTATCCCAGCTCCGGGGCCGGGATCGTGTACTTCGCCGCAGAGGTTGCGCGGTTGGACAGCGTCCAGGTCGATGGGGACCGATTCGAGTTCATTGACACTGAGCCGCAGCTGATCAAGTATCGAGCCGTATTGGATCGGCTGGAGGCGAGTGCGCTCAAACCCGACGCCTCCCGCGACCTGATCCGCCGTACCGCCCAGAGCATGTGAGACGGGAAGAATCATGGCCGTTCAGAGCTGGCAGAAGTCCTCGTTCAGCGGCGACACTGCTAACTGCATCTACGTCTCAGCAGTCGCCGACGTCACCGTCAGGATTCGTGAGAGCGATGACCCCGACACCGTCCTCACCACTTCGTCCGGCGCGCTCGGCGCGCTCTTGCTCGGCGTCAAGGCGGGAGAGTTCGACCACCTGACGACGTGACCTGCGTGGTGTGCATCTCTCGGCCCGTGCCCCAGGCGTCCTGGGGCGCGGGCTGCCGTCATCTCCCCGGAGTGCGTGAGAAGTCGGCCGGGTCGACTTCTCACGCACACGCATGGCCGCTCATGACTGGCAGAAGTCCAGATTCGGCGCAGACGCAGCAAACTGCCTCCAATGCTCCAGCTGTAGATCGTGATCACGTAGCGAGACCGCGTCTCGGGCAGTCCGCCATGTGATCGGTTGGGTCAGCAGATCACGTCCGAAAGATCCAGTTGCTCCATGCGGTCCAGGCACCGGCCGATCTCGATGCCAAGATCGTCGGCGCTCAGGGGAAACTCCTCGGGTCCTGTGGACAGCAGTTCCGCGATGTTCCCCGCATCGTCCTCGACGGAGACGCCGGCCAGTATGTCCGTGCCACTGGCCCTGAACCTGATGGACAGCTCGAAGACCACTGTGAGGTTGCCCGCCAGTCCGAGCACGTGGTCATCGGTGTAGGAGGCATCGTCCGGGGCGTCCGAGTACTGCCAGAGCGGCCCCAACGACTCACGCCCGTGTGCGGTACCGGCCGGTGTGCGTTCCTCCCAGGCCCGTGCCAGCCGTTTCAGCCTGAAGTGGGCATCTCGAAGGGCCACTGCCAGCGCAACGGCGCCCTGCCCCGTGTCATCCATCACGTTCCGCTCCCCGCCCGGCACTGTTGGCCGAGTCTTCGACAGCCCGCCTCGCGCCCGCACAGTTCTGTCTGCTGGGCGCTTCCGGAGGTGGAGACGACCACTGTTGATCACCGGCGGTTGTGTGGAAAGACGAAGATCAGCCGGTGGCCGTGGGCGACAGCGTAGACCCCGCCCGGTGGCAGCATGTCTTCGAGGGCCTGATGGGTCGGGTGGCGGGCCGGTTCTCCCGAGTGGAACCGCGCCGCCGTGCACGGGCATTCGTGCTGGGCCTGCTCGCGGACCTGCCAAGGGGCGCGGAACATCTCGCAGAAAACCCTTCGAGGACACCACTACTGACCCGCCATCCTGGTCGGATGCTGCTCAAACTGACCGGCTCCAGCTGTTCGGGCAAGACCACGCTCGCCTACGCCGTGGGCGAGCGGCTGGAGCGGGTCGCCGTGCACGACTTCGACGAGCTCGGCGTACCGGAAGGCGCCGACCGCCGGTGGCGCAACCGTATGACCGAGAGGTGGGTGCGTCGCGCGCTGGAGTACCAGGACTGCGGCGTCGACCTCCTGCTGACCGGGCACTCCCCGATGGGAGAGGTCCTGGCGAGCCCTTCCGCCCCGCTGCTGGACGGAATCGCATTGTGTCTGGTCGACGTGTCCGACGAGGTCCGGCGCGACAGGCTCACCATGCGCGACTCGGGCCGATGGGACGCTCCGGCGGTTGACGCCTTCCTCGGCTGGGCCGCCTGGCACCGCCGGCACGCCGAGGATCCCCGATACCGGTCCGACGTCATCATCGACGACAGCTGGCACCGCATGGCCTGGCACCGCTGGACCGGGTGGACTGCTGACGATCGGCGATGGCGCACCCACCTGCTCGACACCACGTATCAGCCCGTCGCGGAATCCGTGGACCAAGTTGAGCATTGGGTGACCGAACAGCGCAACGCGCTCCGATCCGGCTGTCTCCCCCTGTCGCGGGGCTGGTCAGACCGGACAGCCGCCCGAGCCGACCCCGATTCTTGATCCACTTTCGCAACAGACCCCAACTCGCGGCGGCTCCGGACAGCACCATCAGGATCCGTGAGAGCGATGACCCCGACACCGTCCTCACCGCTTCGCCCGGCGCGCTCCGCGCGTTTCTGCGTGGCGTGAGGACTGGAGAGTTCGACCACCTGGCGACGTGACCTGTGCGGTGTGCATCTCTCGGCCCGTGCCCCAGGCGTCCTGGGGCACGGGCCGCCGTCAGCTCCCGGTACGCGTGGGAAGTCGGCCGGGTCGACTTCTCACGCACACCATCGGGACCGGTCGGTCAGGCGGCCGACCGTAGCGCGGCGGCTGCCCGGGCCTCGTCGTAGCGCCGCAGGACCAGGCGGACGACGGACGGGTGGGCGCCCAACGGGGCGCTGGTCCAGGTGGCCGTCGTGGCGGCGGCGCGGCGGGCGAAGTGGCCGGGGGAGAGGAGGTGGCTAGCGAGGGCGATCTCGGGGTGGCCGGCCCGCCGGAGGTCGGCGACGGCCTGCTGCGGGGTGGGTGAGCGGGAGGCCGGCGGCGGTGAGGGCGGCGGGCAGGTCGACCCGTAGGTGGTAGCCGGTGGAGAGCAGGAGCGGCACCAGGACCATTTGCGCGTCCGCGAGTTGGGAGAGCGCCTCGGGGAGGGGCGGTCGGGCGAAGTCCAGGAAGCAGCAGTGGACCGGAAGTTCTGGCCGCAGCGAGCGAACTTCCCGCAGCAGCAAGCAAATCGAGGTGAAAGCCGCCGGATCCCGGCCGCGACTGCCGAGGCCGACTCCCGGCGCAGGTCGGCGGCACTGATCGGGCTCGCGGGCGCGATCGGGGCGTTCGGCGGGGTGCTGGTGAACCTCGCCTTCCGGCAGTCCTTCCTGGCCGGCGGCAACGGGGACGCGGCGTACACGGGGTTCCTGGTGGCGTACGCGGGCTGCTCGGCGCTGACCTGGGCGGTCTGGCTCCGGCGGCGGTGACGGCGGTGGCGGTGACGGGGCGGGGCGCAGGGCGATGGGCTGTTGGTATGACGGTCGGGACGGTCGGGCGAGCGGGCGAGCCGCCGGGCGGTTAGCGTCGGCCGCAACACGTTCTCGGACCGGGAGGTTGCAGTGCAGCGGTGGATGATCCTGACGGTACTCACCTCGGCGCTCACCGGACTCACCGGCGCCGCCGTACCCGCCCTGGCCGATGATCCGACACAGACCCCCGACACCGCGGCCACCAGTGTCACCATCGGCGACGCCAAGATCGACCCCAGGCTCCCCGGCCGGATCCGGGTGGATGTCGACTACCTCTGCACCGTCGCCGACGACGCCCGCTCGCTCACCGTCACGGCGGAGCAGAAGGACCCGGAGGACACCTCGTCGATCGCCTTCGGCTCCAGCCGGACGGCGGAGACGGACGTGATCTGCGACGGGACGCCGCAGAAACGGCAGATCGTCGTCCAGTCCAAGACCACCAACTGGCTCCCGGACGTCGACGCCGTCCTCACCGCCACCGTCTCCAACATCGGCGCCACCCCGTCGGCCGCCGCCGACGCCAAGCGGGTCAAGCTGGCCACCACCGCCTGATGCGGTCGCCCGTCCGGGCCGCCGCCCTCCTGCTGCTCGCAGCCGGCCCCCTGCTGACCGGCTGCATCAGCTCGTTCGTCGTACCGGGGCCGGAAGAGACCACCAGCCCCGTCGTGGCGCCGTCCGCGCCGTCCACTCCGGCACCGTCACCCACCCCCTTCGCGGGAACGGTGACGATCCGCGACTTCTCCTTCGAGCCCGACAACTTCACCGTCGGCCCGGGCGCGGTGGTGACCGTGACCAACACCGGCACCACCACCCACACCCTCACCGCCCAGGACGGCACCTTCGACACCGGGCCCATCGCCCCGGGGGCCGCCGCCACCCTGACCGCCCCGAGCCAACCGGGCGCCTACTCGTACCACTGCACCTTCCACCACTTCATGCGCGGGATCCTGACCGTGGCGTGAGGGGCGATTGCCCTACGCTCGTGCCCTGCACACGGGGAGGGTACGAGGATGGCGGACCACACGGCGAACACGGTGAACGGCCCGGTGCACGGGACGGTCGTGCAGGCCGGGAACATCGAGAACGTCTTCCTGGACGGGAGCCGACCCCCGGCGGTGTCCGTCCGGGCCGACAAGTGGGTGGATCTCGTCGCGAGTTCGCCCACCTGGCGGCACGTACGGGAGGACCGGGACACCGAGCCCTACAAGCGCGTCGTGCTGGAGGCCGTCGGAGAGCTGGCCCGGCTTCGGGACTCGGTCGACACGGCGGACGACCCGTGGCAGGACCCGGGCATCGTGGAGCGCTTCGCCGAACGGGTCGGCTGGCTGCTCGGCGAGGAGCGGCTGAAGCTCTACCCGGCCGAGGCGGCACTGCTGGCCGTGCTCCCGTTCCTCTATCGGGTCCGGTCGTTGAACCTGGCGGCGGCGCGGTCCGTCGTCGGGCCGACCGACCTGGCGCCCGCACCCGAGCCCGACGCCGACCGATCGGCCTACGAGCAGTTCATCGAGTCCTACGACCTGCTCGTGGGCCGCACCCGAACCCGCCCCGCCTCTGCCGCGCCCCTCGGCTGGTGGCTCTTCCACCGCTGGCTCGACCAGCACGAGGATCTCGCCGACCCCGAGGGCGTCGGCGAGATCCTGGACCGACTCCCGATGCTCGCCGACCTCGGCGAGACCTTCGCGCCCAAGCGCGTCTGCGCACTGCTGCACGGCCTGCGCCGGGGCCCCGACGTCGGCAACCGCGACTACCTGGCGAGCCTGAGCGCTGACGACCACCTGCGGGCCCCGGGCGAACAGCACGTCCGGGAGCCACGGTTGGCCCTGCTGCTGGCACTGGCGTACGGGACCGCCATCGAGATGACCGCCCTGCCCGAGATCGTGGCCGAACACCTCGGCATTCCGCACGAGGTCGACCTCGCCGACCTGCGCCGGACACTCGAACTGGCCGTCTGGGGCGGCTCCTACGACCTTCCCGTCCTGCGCGCGGAGTGCCACCACGAGGCGGTGGTCGAGGGCCTGCGCGAGTACACGGCCAGGGCCGACGAACTCCTCCACGCCGTCCGCCGCGTCCTCCCATCGCACCCACTCCCCACCCGCCTCACCTCGGACGAAGCCGCCCCCGCCGCCGGCGCCTTCACCGGCTGGGCCCGCTTCCGCATGGACGAACGCCGGGTGCGCAGCCTGCTGATGGGCGTCGAGCTCTACCGCGACCGGGACCTGGCCGTCCGCGAGCTCTACCAGAATGCCCTCGACGCCTGCCGGTACGCGCGAGCCCGCGTGCAGTACCTGGACCGGTCACGGACCTTCCGCCTTGGGGAGTACTCCTACGACGGCCGGATCGAGTTCCGCCAGGGCATGGACGAGGAGGGTCGCGCCTACCTGGAGTGCCAGGACAACGGCGTCGGCATGGGCGAGGAGGAGTTGCGGGGAGTCTTCTCCAACGCCGGCGCCCGCTTCGCCGAGCAGCTCGATTTCAAGCTCGAACGAGCCGAGTGGCGCAAGGTGGATCCGCCCGTCGAGCTGTATCCCAACAGTCGCTTCGGCATCGGCGTACTGAGCTACTTCATGCTCGCCGACGAGATCCGGGTGACGACCTGCCGCCTGGACGCCTCGGGCCAGCTGGGCCCGCAGCTGGAGGTCTCCATCTACGGCCCGAGCCACCTGTTCCGCATCGCCAAGCGGTCGGAGCAGGGCAGCGCGCCGGGCACCACGGTGCGCCTGTACCTGCGGGACGACATCGACCTTGATGATTCCTGGTCAGCCCTCGACGTCCTCGAACGCCTTCTGGGAATCGCGGAGTTCCATACGACCGCAGTGCATGGCGAGCGTGACATCGCTTGGGAACCCGAGATGTTGAGGGTCAGAGAGGAGTCCTCGGAGGAGGAGTTCGGGTTCCACGCGGCGGGCACGGTCGTCCCTTGGGAGCATGCCCCCGAGGGCGCGCAGGTGATGTGGTGCGAGAAGGGCGGAGCCCTGTTGGTGGACGGCCTGTTCGTTCAGCCCTCGAAGCAAGGGGAGTTGGTGAGTCCTGGCAGCGGCCTGGCAGGAGTCGTCGTGAACCTCTCGGGTACGTGGTCACCGGGCAAGTTGTCGGTCGACCGGCGCTTTGTCATCGAGGATTCATCCCACCAAATTCGTGACCTTCTAACGTCAGCTGCTGTTGATCTGGTCGAAACCGATTCGAAGCTGCTGAGCATGGAGTGGCTCGCGGATGTGATGGACAAGAATTTCGACCTAGCCGACATCGTGGCTGCCGAGTGCGTTCGGAAGGGGCGACGATTCGAGTATCGAGGCTTTGGATTCGACACTGAACGAACAGGCTGCTGTCCCATGGATGCCGACCTGTTCGGTGCAGTTGGAATTCCCGTTTCTGGCAGCGGAAGGTTCCCGCTGCGCGGTGTGCCGGACGACTCGGTGGTTCTCTGGAGACTCCTGGCACACAGCCGGCAGGAGCAGTTGGCTGCGCTCGCGGAGATCTGGCCGGCGCTCGCGGCTGCGGGTCCCGTTCGTGTGGCGATGCCCTCTGATCAACTGTCCATGACGATTCATAACCGCAGGGGGATCCGCCTGCGGCGCCGCCGGATGTCTGCCGGCCCCCGGAGCGGCCGTCAGCCGGTCACGGTCACCGCGTTGGTGGCAGCTGCGGGTGAACGGGCGGTTGCCGAGGTGGCCGCGGACTGGTCGCGGGACGGTGTGAGCGTTCCACGGGCTGTGCTTGACCTGGCGCTTGCTGTTGAGTCTGATCCGTTGTTTCTGAGGTGGACCGAGGAAGGGCGAAGCGGCCGGAGGTGGCCGGAGCCAGGCGAGGTCCTCGCCCCCGGATTTCTGGCCAAGGTCAGCGCCACGCTGGGTGTTCCCGTCGCCGAGGTTGCCGAGGCCATGGCGGCATACGGGCTTGAAGCCGATCTCGCGGAACTTCCCCAGCTGCCGTCGGACGACGTGGCCGTGGTGCTCAGCCGCCGCCTTGACGGGGCGTGGCCATGGCTGAGCCGGGCAGAGAGCGTGCCTGTCGCGCACGTGCTGCGTGTGGCGGATGCGACGGGAACCACCATCGCTGAGGCGCTGGGAGTTCTTGAGCGGCTCGGGTTCCCGATTCCTCAGATGCCGCAGGATGCCAAAGTGGGGGACATTTATCTCTTTGAAGGATCGCGCGATTGGGGAGATCCCGCAGACGTCGAATTTCGATACGCATTCAGTCTTTTGAGGTATGAAGAAAGGACCTTGGAGGAGGTGGTCGGCTCGTATCGGGCCTACGGATCGCCGATTTTCCTTCCGGGGCCGGCCACTCGCCTCGATAAGGAGCTGTTCCAGTTTAACGGCGCCCTGAGATGGGACGACTTGGCCATGGGGGAAGCAGTTCCCTTCGCCAAGTTGATCACGGCGGCGCATCAGCTCCACCGGAGTCCGGAGGAGCTGGTTCGTCATCTGAAGTGCCGGGGGATCGCCGCTTCCTGCGATGGCTTGCCTCCGGAACTGACTCATCGGCAGGCATTGGATCTCGTCGAGGAGTTGCCCTATTCGCTCAAGAGGGGTGTGTGGCTGGCGACCCTCCTGGAGGTCTCCCGGCGAACCGGCCGGCCGATCGCGCAGATCGTCGACTGGTACCGCGAGTGGGGCATCGACGTCCCCGATGTCGCCGAGTCGATCCGCGACGCGCTCGCCCGTGTCCCCATGGCCGACGCCTCCTGAGCACCGAATCCACCCGTGAACAGGGCTGCTGTGTCCCGCCTCCTTGTTCTACAGTTCTGTAGAACTCAACGGCACGGTGATCGGGGACGAGCATGGACAGGTCGCTTCGGCTGCCGCAGCAGGATCGGGCGGACTTCGAGACGGAGCTGGGGCGAGCACTCTCCGCTCCGCAGGTGCGGGCGGCGCTGCGGGCCGGCGGGGACGAGCCGCGGGGGGTGGAGCGGTTGCGGCGGGCAGCGCGGGAGAACGCGGAGTTCGTGCTGGCCGCGGCGGCGCCGGAGTACGAGCGGTATGCGGCGTTGCGGGCGGACGCCGATGCGGTGGCGCGGCTGCCGGTGGCGGCGCCTCCCCGGGAGCGGGCGTCGGGGTGGTGGGGGGTGCTGGGGGTGGTCGCGCCGATCATCGCGGTGACGGCGGCGGTGATCTTCCTGCTGCTGGGCCTCGTGCTGGGGCTGGTGGAGGACCTGGAGGTGCTGGCGCACGCGCTGGTGGAGGCCGGGTGGGTGTCGGCCGGGGTGGCCGCGGTGAGCCTGCTGGTGGGCGGGCTGGGGCTGCTGGGGGCGGCCCGGGCGAGGGGTGTGGAGGCCGGGGAGGCGGCGGGCGGGCCGGGGGAGCTGGTGCTGGCGCGGGATGCCTGGCGGTCGGCGCTGGCGGAGCGCGGGCTGGTGCCGTACCTGGTGTCGCAGGCGAACGCGGAGACCGGTCGGCGGCGCTGATCAGGCCCGGTCGAGTCTCGCCGAGCGGGCGGCGTCGACCAGGAGCTGGGCGGCGTCCGGGGGGACGGCGAGGCGGCGGGCGATCCAGGGGGCGGGGCGGCCGGCCCGGGCGAGCATCCAGGCGGAGTACAGGTGGCCGAGCTGGGGTGCGTTCTCGGCGAGCAGCAGGGGGCGGACGGCCTCCATCGGGAAGCCTTCGAGGGCGCGGGCGCTGTACTCGCGGCCGTTGGGGCCGGGTGGGGGCAGTGGGAGCGGGCGGCGGAGGTCGATCCAGCGGCTGAGCAGCACCGCGCCGACGACCAGCAGGCCGGTGCCGGAGGCGCCGATCAGGATGCCGCCGATGACGGGGCGGTCCTCCTCCTCGGCCATGCCGAGGGCGATCTCCTCCAGGACGAGCAGGCCGAGCACGGTGAGCAGTACCGCGGCCTCGGCGGGGCGCGGGTGGGTCCGGGACGTCGTCATGCGGAACCTCTTCCTCGGCGGGGCGGCCGGGGGTTTCGGGCGGGCGCGGCGATTCACCTTCCGTACAACGGCGGTGGGCGGCCCGGGGCACGCGTCACGGCTCAGGCGGTGAAGTCGCGGATCATCATTGACGGACCGTCAAGTGTGTGAGGTGGGTGGCAGGTTGGCCGTCCTGCGGGGGTTGGGACCGCACCTCCTTCCGGTCGGGAGCGCCTGGGCGGCGCGTTCGTCGACGGGGCGAGGAGCCCGACTGCGGTGGGCTTCCGGTCAGCATAGCCCGGGCATGTCAACTTCGACAGGCTTGTCGAAGTTGCGGAACCCGGGGGTGCCGGCGGCATGTCGGGGGGTGGTGGCCCGGCTACTTTGAGTGCGGAGCTCCGCTTTCGCGGTCGGGGCCACGGGGGTGGGGAGGCCGGGGCCGGTGGGGCTCGCACGTCGCTGCGATACTTCCAACTCGGCCGCGAGGACGAGTACTTGCCCCGCCTGTCCCCCCACATGGCTGAGCGCCCACCCGCGCGCCCGGGTGTGGTGGCCGGGGCGCGCAGGTGGGCGCTGGCGTTCGGGCGCGGGGCGGCGCGTCGTCAGCGGGCCAGCAGGGGGAGCGGGGCGCCGGTGCGGGCGGGCAGTTCGAGGCGGGTGAGCAGGGCGGAGGGCGAGACCTCGACCACCCGGCAGTCGGCCCGGTGGCGGCAGTGGCGGGCGATGGAGCCGTGCCGCAGGCGGTCCAGGCGGCGGCGGGTGGCGGCGCCGAGGACGAGCAGGTCCTCCGGGCCGGTGACGGCGCCGACCAGGGCGGGGCCGGGTTCGGCGTTGACCACCAGCGGGTGGATGACCAGGCCGGACGGGTAGCCGCCGTAGGCCTGTTCGAAGGCGATGTCGAGGCGCCGGCGGGCGGCGTGCTCCAGTTCGGAGGGTGGGCGCCGGCCGTCCCGCTCGATCGCGGTCCAGGCGGCGACGGGCACCAGCATCGCTTCGTGCCGGGCGGCTTCGCCGACGGCGTGGTAGAGGGCGGCCAGACTGCTCAGTGACCCGCTCAGGCCGACGATCACTCGGGTGGTCCCGGTCATGGCCGTTCGCCTCCGTCTCTCCGGCGACTCTCTCCATCGGGCTCCGCCGGTTCGGCACTCCTTGCTTCGGATGACTCAAGTGAACCCCGGAACGGACGCCTCCGTACCGCCGCTGACACCACCATGACGCAGGTCGCACACATCTTGACGGCCTTCTGACAGGGCCCGTCGGCGGCGGTGTCTCCCGGCCGGTGTCTCAGTCCAGCCCCGGGACGAACTGGATCAGCAGGTCGATCGCCTTGATGCCGAGGAACGGCAGCACCAGCCCGCCCAGTCCGTACACCCGAAGGTTGCGCCGGAGCAGGTCGGTCGCGGAGGCCGGCTGGTAGCGCACGCCGCGCAGGGCGAGCGGGATCAGGGCGACGATGATCAGGGCGTTGAAGATGATCGCGGAGGCGATCGCCGAGGTGGGGCTGTGCAGTTCCATGATGTTGAGGTGGTGCAGGCCGGGGTAGGCGTTCGCGAACATCGCGGGGATGATCGCGAAGAACTTGGCCACGTCGTTGGTGATCGAGAAGGTGGTCAACGCGCCTCGGGTGATGAGGAGTTGCTTGCCCACCCGGATGATCTCGATCAGCTTCGCCGGGTTGGAGTCGAGGTCGACCATGTTGCCGGCCTCCTTGGCGGCCGGGGTGCCGGAGTTCATCGCGACGCCGACGTCGGCCTGGGCGAGCGCGGGGGCGTCGTTGGTGCCGTCGCCGGTCATCGCGACCATGTTCCCGGCGGCCTGCTCGCGCCGCAGGTGGGCGAGCTTGTCCTCCGGGGTGGCCTCGGCGAGGAAGTCGTCCACCCCGGCCTCATCGGCGATGGCGCGCGCGGTCAGCGGGTTGTCCCCGGTGACCATGACCGTACGGATGCCCATCCGCCGCAGCTCGGCGAAGCGTTCGGCGATGCCCTCCTTCACCACGTCCTTGAGCTCGACGACGCCCAACGCCCGTGCGCCGTGCCGGTCGTGGACGGCGACCAGCAGCGGGGTGCCGCCGGACCCGGCGATCCGGTCCACCAGCGGCTCGGCCTCCATCGGCAGCCGTCCGCCGGAGTTCACCACCCAGCGGGCGACGGCGCTCGCGGCGCCCTTGCGGATCAGGCAGGTGGTGCCGTCCGGCCAGGTGAGGTCCACGCCGCTCATCCGGCTGTGCGCGGTGAACGGTACGGGCCGCTGCTCGCCGAGTTCGCCGGGGGAGCGCGGCGGCACCCAGTACTGACGGTTCGTCAGGTCGACCAGTGACCGCCCTTCCGGTGTCCCGTCCGCGACGGAGGCCAACTGGGCGGCCTCGGCGAGCTGTTCGGTGGTCGCGCCGGGCAGCGGGTGCAGGGCGACGGCCCGGCGGTTGCCGTGGGTGATGGTGCCGGTCTTGTCGAGCAGCAGCACGTCCACGTCCCCGGCGGCCTCCACCGCCCGGCCGGAGAGCGCGACGACGTTGCGCTGCACCAGCCGGTCCATGCCGGCGATGCCGATGGCGGAGAGCAGGGCGCCGATGGTGGTCGGGATGAGGGCGACCATCAACGCGACCAGCACGATGGTGGTTTGCGGCGCGTTGGCGTAGATGGCCATCGGCTGGAGCGACACGACGGACAGCAGGAAGACGATGGTCAGCGAGGCCAGCAGGATGTTGAGCGCGACCTCGTTCGGCGTCTTC
The DNA here is from genome assembly GCF_042724755.1 of Kitasatospora sp. NPDC127067. Taxonomy (NCBI): domain Bacteria; kingdom Bacillati; phylum Actinomycetota; class Actinomycetes; order Kitasatosporales; family Streptomycetaceae; genus Kitasatospora; species Kitasatospora sp. NPDC127067. Next base: position 12,556 of record NZ_JBHXEM010000099.1, read on the forward strand.
TGCCGGTCGGTGCCCTCGACCAGGGCGATCATCCGGTCCAGGAAGCTCTGCCCGGGCCGCGAGGTGACCCGGACGACCAGGTGGTCGGAGAGGACCTTCGTCCCGCCGGTGACGCCGGTGCGGTCGCCGCCGGACTCCCGGACCACCGGCGCGGACTCCCCGGTGATCGCGGACTCGTCGACGGTGGCGACGCCTTCGACCACCTCGCCGTCCCGCGGGATCACCTCGCCGGCCGGCACGAGGACGATGTCGTGCAGCAGCAACTGCTCGGCGGGAACGACCTCGTGGCGCAGGTCGCGGGTGCCGACCCGCCAGTGCGGCAGCCGTCGCGCCGTGGTGGTGGACCGGGCCCGGCGCAGCGATTCGGCCTGCGCCTTGCCGCGGCTCTCCGCGACGGCCTCGGCCAGGTTGGCGAACAGCACGGTCAGCCAGAGCCAGAAGGAGATCACCCAGGCGAAGACGCTCGGGTGGAGGACGGCGCTGACGGTGGTGAGCGCGGAGCCGCACTCGACCACCAGCATCACCGGGTTGCGCGTCATGGTGCGCGGGTGGAGCTTGCGGACGGCGGCGGGCAGTGCCTCGGCCAGCTGGCGGCGGGTGATCAGCCGGCGGCGGACGCCCGGCGAGGTGGGCCGGTGGCCGGGCGGCGGCCCGGGCGCACGGTCCGGGCGCCGGAACAGGTTCTGCTGGTCGGTGGTGTCCGGGGTGGTGAGGGCCGAACGGCGCATCGTCTCGGGGACCTTCCGGGCCGCCCGGTCGGGTGGGGCGGCGGTTCGGTGGGGCTGCGGGGACGGCGGACAGCCCACCACCGGAGCACCGGGGGACATGCCGGCCTTGACGAGGCCTTGGCGGCGCGGCGGCCGTCCTTGACAGACTCCTGACACCGCGGACGGGCCGCCGCAGGGCCACTGTCAGGAGGGCGTCAAGGACCGGGCCCGGGACGTACGTCATGCGTCAAGGACGGGTGCGGTCGGTGTGCGGAGGGTCTCCACTGGAGGTGTCCGGCCGTACGGGCCGCCGCTGGAAGGGACCTGCCATGACCACTGTCACCGCCGTCATCGACGTCGACGAGCCGCTGGAGCGGACGGTCCGCCCGGTGCCCGTTGCCTGGCGCCGGGACCGCCCCGAGCCGCCGGAACCGGCCCCGGCGGCCGACCGGGAACGCACCCGTCCGGCGCACTGCCGGTTCGCGATGCACTACGAGGACTGACACCCGGACCGACACCCGGACCGACACCCGCCGGAGCACCCCGTCGCCCACGCGCCCGCCCACAGGAGTAGCCGCCATGACCCAGCTCGTCGTCCGGCCCGTCACCGCCCCCGCCTCCGTCACCGCCCCCGTGTCCGGCACCACCTCCGCCGATGCGCTCGGCGGCCCCTGGCCCGCCTCGGCGCGGCCCGGCCGGGGAGGCGAGGTGCTGGTCGGCGGCGTGGGACTGGCGGAGGCCGCCGAGCGGTTCGGCACCCCGCTGTACGTGCTGGACGAGGCCGAGGTCCGGGGGCGGGCCCGGGCCTACCGGCGGGCGCTGCCGCACGCCGAGGTGCTGTACGCGGCCAAGGCCTTCCTGTGCAGCGCGATGGCCGACTGGGTGGAGCAGGAGGGGCTGGGGCTGGACGTCTGCTCGTCGGGCGAGCTCTGGCTGGCCGTCTCGGCCGGCTTCCCGGCGCAGCGGATCCTGCTGCACGGCAACGCCAAGTCCCCGGAGGAGCTGCGGCTGGCGCGACGGCTGCGGGTCGGGCGGATCGTGATCGACGGCCCGGCGGAGATCGCCCGGCTGGCCGCGCTGGTGGCGGCCGACACACCGCAGAAGGTGCTGGTCCGGGTGGTTCCCGGGATCGCGGCCGGGCACCACGCGGCGGTGCGCACCGGGGTCGGCGGGCAGAAGTTCGGTTTCCCGATCGAGGGCGGTGACGCGGCGGACGCCGTCGCCCGGGTGCTCGACCAGCCGGGCCTCGAACTGGCGGGACTGCACTGCCACCTGGGCTCGCAGATCACCTCGGTCGAGCCGTACCTGCTCGCGGTGGACGCGCTGGTGCGGCTGCTCGCCGAGGTGCGGGAGCGGCACGGCGTGGAGCTGCCGGAGCTGGACCTCGGCGGCGGCCACGGCATCCGCTACCTGGCGGGGGACGAGGCGCTGGACCTCGCGGAGTTCGCGGTGCGGGTGACCGACCGGCTGGCGGTGCGCTGCGCGGAGGCCGGGCTGGAGGTGCCCCGGCTGATCGTCGAACCCGGTCGCGCCGTGGCCGGTCCGGCCGCGGTGGCCGTGTACCGGGTGCTGTCCGTCAAGCACTCGGCCGACGGCCGCTGCTTCGTCGCGGTGGACGGCGGCATGAGCGACAACCTGCGCCCGGCGTTGTACGGATCGCCGTACGCGGTGCGGCTGGTCGGCCGCCGTTCGGAGGCGGGGGAGGCGAGGGTGGACGTGGTGGGCCGTCACTGCGAGGCCGGGGACGTGCTGGTGCGGGGCGCGGCGCTGCCCGCCGACCTGCGCCCGGGCGATCTGCTGGCGATGCCGACGGCCGGTGCGTACCAGCTGTCGATGGCGTCCGGCTACAACCTGGTCGGCCGCCCGGCCGTGGTGGCGGTGAAGGACGGCCGGGCGCGGCTGCTGATCCGGCGGGAGACGGTCGAGGACTTCCGCCTGCGCGAGGTCGGCCGCTGAGGGCGGACGGCGGACGGTGGTTGCGGGGGGGGTGGGGCCCGCCCCCAAAACCCCCCCCAAAAAAAAGGGGGTGGGGGGGTGCCCCCGTGTAAATGTGCCCCCCCCCGCACAAAACAGGAGAGATAAAAAAAAAAAAAAAACCCCACACCCCCCCCCCCC
>NZ_JBHXEM010000099.1:15387-33049 GCF_042724755.1 Kitasatospora sp. NPDC127067
CCCCGGGGGGGCCCGGGGCGTGGCCTCCCGCGGGGGGTGGCGGGGCGGGGGCGGCGGCGGGCGGGCGGGGGGTGGCGGGGTTCCGGGCCCCGCCCCCCCCCCCGCGCCGAAAAAGCAGGTGGGAGGCCGTGTCCGCCGTTGATAGGGTCCCGCCCCGTGACGAACTGGCGAGAGATCCATGAGAACGACTGCGCGCTCCCCCCGGGGCGCGGGCTGGACGAGCTGACCGCGGAACTGGCGGAGGCTCTGGGGAGCCCGGACCCCGAGATCAGGGACGGTTACCCGTACGCGGTGCTGGACGCCTGGATACGGAGCGGGGTGATCGACGGCGAGCGGTGTCTGGCGCTCGGTGACCTGATGGCGGAGCGCTTCACCGATCCGCGGATCGAGGCGCGGACCTTCGCCCCGCTCGTCCTGAGGATGATCGTGAACCAGGGCGGCACCAGGCCCGGCTGGCTCGACGCGTTCGCCGCCTGGTACCGCGCGGAGGCCGACCTGCGGGGCCGTGACGACACGCTCGGCTGGCTGCACGCGGTGGCGCACGGCGCGGACCTGCTGGGGGCCTTCGGCCTGCGGCCCGAGGTCGACCCCGGACCGCTGCTCGTGCTCGCCGCCGAGCGCCTGCTCGCCCCGACGGGGTACCTGTTCGCGGAGCGGGAGGACGACCGGCTCGCCAAGGCCGTGGCCCTCGTCCTCACCCGCCCCGACCTGACGCCGGAGCGGTCGACCGCCTGGCTGGCACCGATCGCCGAGGCCCTCGCCCCGTACGAGTACGGGCCGATGCCGGTCTGGGCCTCCAACACCGTCCGCACCCTGCGGGCCCTGTACCTGCTGGCGGACCTCGGGGTCTGCGCGGAGCGCGGCGGACGCCCCGTCCCGCTCGCCCACGGCGAGGTGGTGAAGGCCGGGGTGGCCGAGGTGCTGCGCCTGCCGCTCCGACAGGCCGGGGACGGGATCCCCACCCGGTCCAAGGGCGTCGAACGTCCCCCAATGTGACTGAACAGGACCGCTTCTGTCGGTTTGTCACCCCTGACGCATGAGGTAATTGATGCGAACTCGACCATTTGTGGCGGGCCGCTGTTAGGCTGCGCGACTGAATACGAACTCTCCACGATGTAAAAGGACTTGGAAGAGAGGGTGAAGGATCGCTCCTTCGCCGCCGCCGCCGACACCCGAGGAGCCACGTGAGACCCGAAGACGTCCCCCTGTTGTTCCAGGAGTTGGCCCGCGAGTTCGCCGACGTCACCGACATGTCGGTGGCGGCGACCGGTTCCCTCGCCCGCGGCGACCACCGCACCGGGCCGAGCGGAGACGTCGTCTCCAACCTCGACCTGGTGCACGTCGTGGCCGAGGACGCGGACGTGCCGGAGGTCCGCGACGTGGTGGGACGGAGGATGCGGCGGATCTCCGACACCTTCCGGATCGAGACGACGTCCGTCATCGCCAGGCTCCCGGCGTTCCGGCTGGCCGGCCACGCCCACTACCGGATCAGCATGAGGCCCGAGTGGTTCTGCGACGGCCTCGCACTCGGACCGGAGGGCTTCGACCTGCCGGGCCGCGACGACGGCGACCCGCACGGGGCACTGGCCTGGATGATGCAGCCCGTCCCCTACTACCTGGCGAAGGCGACGGCCCTGGACCCGACGACCAACCTCGCCAAGGCCCGCAGGGCCGCGACGCGGCTGGCCGACCGGTTCGATCTCAAGGAGGTACGCGACGGCCTCGACGACCTCCCGCGCGCCCTGCGCGCCCTGATCGCCGAGCGCGGCGTCACCCCGCTCGAATCCACCGCGCGCTACCTCGCCACCCCCACCCACCCCGCCGTCGCGCAGCTCGTCCGCGACGCGGTCTTCGTCGAGAGCATGGGCCTGTCGTCCGCCGACTCGATGGTCGTCCTGCTGCCGTCCGCCCCGAACTGACCACCACCGGAGAGCACCCCATGTCCACCCGGCAGCACGTGGAGATCCTGCCCCCGCACCCCTTGCGGGCCGGCTACGACAGGTCCTTGGAACGCGGGTCGATAGCCGACGACTTCCAACGGCGCCTGGAGCCCGCCAACTTCAACCCGGGCTACCTCGGCGCCCTGACCGAGCGGGTCGAACTGGCCCTGGGCCGGGACCCGGCGGACGAGGCCATGCGCTGGCGCCTGGCGTTCCTGCTGCTCCAGAACAACGCCACCGCGGCCGCCGTCGAACGGGCCGAGGACCTGCTCGCCGGAGCCGTCCTCCCGCAGAGCCGGCGCCTCGCCCACCTGGTGGCCGGGATCCGGAGCCGGGCCGGCCTGCCGCGCACCGGACGTGGCGTCCGGCGGGTCAACTGGTCGATCAACAACCGCTGTCCGATGTCCTGCCAGGGCTGCTACAACCCGTTCGCCGCGGAGCAGATCGACCTGGCCCAGGCGGACCGGATCATCGCGAAGCTCGCGGCGCACGGGACCACCGACCTGGTGCTGGCGGGCGGCGACCCGCTGCTGTGGCCGCCGATCTTCGACGTGGTCGACCACGCGATCGCCGCCGGCCTCAAGGTCGGCCTCGACACCACCGGCTACACGCTCACCGCCGAGAAGCTCGACCGCCTCCGCGGACTGTCCTCGCTGCGGCTGCCGCTGGACGCCGTCACCGCGGACGTGCAGCGGGCGTTCCGCCGCAGCCCGGACGCCGACCTCCTCCGGGCGCTGCTGGAATCCCTCGCCCTGTGCGACGCCGAGGGCTTCGACCGGGTGCGGGTGCACACCGTGGCGAGTGCCGAGAACCTCCACCAACTGCCGGAGCTCGCAGACGAGATCATGTCCCACCCTTCGGTCGCCCAGTGGGTGATCTTCCAGTGGTGGGGCCGACGGGCGTCGCCGGCCACGGTCCGCAGGCTCGGGGTGGCGGTCGAGGACGTCCGCGCGGTCGTGGACGGGATCCGGCGCGACCACCCCGGCCGGGAGGTCCACCTCGCGGAGAGCAGCGAGCGGGAGCTGCTGAACTGGATGATCCAGTCGAGCGGGCAGGTCGTCACCTTCGGGTCGGGCGCGGAGGAGGAGTTCATCCTGGGCAACCTCCTGACCGACGAGGTCGAGGAGATCCTGACCCATCCGATCCTGGACTTCGAGGCCATGTCCCGGGGGATCCCGGTCACCCCGGGAACCGTGTTCGGTCCCTCGGGTGCCGTGCGGGGCTGACGGACGCGGCCGATGCCGCCTCCGGCGCCCCGTCCTGGCGCCCCTCTCCGAGGCCCCCGCCGATAACGGAACGGTTGCGGAGCCCGCCGTTCCCCTCTCCAGGTCTTGACGGCACGGGGAGGGCGGGCGTTTGCTGTGTCCGCTCGTTCGAACCTGTTTGGTTCTGGTCTGTTTTGTGTGTTTGAACGTTCAAACTGACCCGAGCGACCCCCGCCGCACCAGTCACACCCACCACCCCCTGTGCACCACAGCCTTCCGGCGCCACCCCACCGAGAGGAATGCAATGTCACACCTTTCTCGTCGCGACCTTCTCCGCGCCTCCGGAGCCGGCCTGCTGGCCGTCGCCGCCGGCGGAACCCTCGCGGCCTGCGGCGGCGGCTCCGGATCGGGAGGCGCCGTCGGCGGGGACGCCGACACCGGCACGATCACCGTCTGGTCCTGGGCCACCGCCGCCGACGCCCTGCGCGGCATCGTCCCGGCCTTCGAGAAGGACAACCCGGGGATCAAGGTCGACGTCCAGGACATCGGCGAGCCCGCCATCTGGGACAAGATCACCGTCGGCCTGGCGGCCGGCGGCCAGGGCCTCGGCGACGTCCTCCACATCGGCTGTGACTACCTGCCCGGCTACCAGGAGAAGTTCCCCGGCGGCCTGGCCGACCTCTCCGCGCTCGGCGCCGACGCCCACAAGGACAAGTTCGCCAAGGGCCTGTGGCCGGTCGTCACCGGCAAGGACGGTCACGCCTACGCGCTGCCCTGGGAGGTCAACGCGCTGGGCTTCTTCTACCGCAAGGACTACTTCGACAAGGCGGGCATCGACCCCGAGACCTTCGCCACCTGGGACGACCTGCTCGCCGTCGCCGACCGCTTCAAGGCCGCCAACCCCGGCATCGCGCTGATCGGCGTCAACCGGGCCGCCAACCCCACCCCCGACCTGGACTTCCTCCAGGGCCTGATGCAGCTCCAGGGCGCCTTCTACTTCGACCTCCAGGGCAAGATCACCGTCGCCTCGGAGCCGGCCGTGCGCGCCCTGACCATCATCAAGCGGCTGGACGAGGCCGGGCTGATCGGTGACACCCCCGGCGTCCAGAGCTGGCCGCCGGTGATGAAGAGCGGCAAGCTCGCGGTGGCCGCGATGCCCACCTGGGTCGCGCACTACCTGGAGAAGAAGTTCCCCGACCAGAGCGGCAACTGGCGCCTCACCAAGCCCCCGGCGGTCACCCCCGGCGGCAAGCGCACCGCGCTGGTCAACTCCACCCACCTGGCCGTCGCCGCCTCCAGCCCGCGCCGCCGCGCCGCCTGGAAGTTCGTCGAGTACGCGCTCACCCGCACGGCCTCGGTCAACACGATGTTCAACGCGGGCGGCGTCTTCCCGGCCCTCACCGAGGCCTACGCCGACCCGATGTACGCCGCGCCCAGCGCCTTCTACGGCGGCCAGGCGGTGCTCAAGACCTTCACCGACCTCGCCACCGAGGGCGGCGACCCCACCAACTACTCCGGCGACTACGCCCGCGCCCTCAAGCTCGTCAGCGACGCCCAGACCAAGGTCCTCCTCAAGGGCGCCGACCCGGCCGCCGTCCTCCAGGACGCCGCCAAGCAGCTCGCCCAGCAGACGGGGCGCGGTATCGTATGAGTGCCGCCAGCCCGACCTCCGCCGCCCTCACCGGGAAGGCCCGGCCGAGCCGCCGGCGGCGCACCGCCCTGCCGTACCTGCTGCTCGCCCCGGCCCTGCTCACCTTCGGCGTGTTCAAGGCCTACCCGATCATCGAGTCGCTCTGGCTCTCCTTCACCACCGGCTCCGGCGCCGCCACCCGCAGCGCCGGCATCGCCAACTACCGGCGGCTGCTGGACGATCCGCTGTTCTGGACGGCCCTGCGCAACACCGGCGAGATCCTCGTCGTCCAGGTCCCGCTGATGCTCGGACTGGCCCTGCTGATGGCCGTCGGCATCAACTCCGCGGTGGTGCGCTGGCGCACGGTGTGGCGGCTCGGCGTCTTCATGCCCTCGGTCACCGGCCTGGTCGCCACCGGCGTGATGTTCGCCTACCTGCTCAAGTCCGACGACGGCGCGGTCAACTGGGTGCTGAACGCCGTCGGCCTGCCCTCCGTCGACTGGCTGGGCCAGCCGGTCTGGGCCCGGATGGCCGTCGTGGTGGTGCTCACCTGGCACTACACCGGCTACAACGCCGTCATCTACCTCGCCGGACTCCAGTCCATCCCGAAGGAGTTGTACGAGGCCGCGATGGTCGACGGCGCCGGCCCGATCCGCCGCTTCACCTCGATCACCGTCCCCGCGCTGCGTCCGGTGCTGCTGTTCACGGTCGTGCTCTCGACCATCGGCACGCTCCAGCTCTTCGACGAGCCGTACGTGCTGACCGGCGGCGGGCCGGACAACGCCACCCTGACCGTCTCCATGTACCTGTACCAGAACGGCTTCCGGTACTTCGACTTCGGCTACGCCTCCGCCATCGCCTACGCGCTCACCCTGATCGTGTCGGTGCTCGGCGCCCTCCAGATGCGCCTGATGGGAGAGCGCGACAAGTGACCTCCAAGACCACCACCCCCCAAACCGCGACGCCCGGGAGCACGACGCCCGAGGACGCGACACCCCGGAGCGCCACGCCCGGGAGCACGACCCCCAGGAGGGCGAACCCCCTCAAGAGGCTGCGCGGCTGGCCGCTCACCTTCTTCCTGGCCGGCATCACCGGGCTGTCGATCGCCCCCTTCTACTGGCTGGTGGTCTCCGCCACCCGCAAGGACACCGAGGTCTTCGACTGGCCGCCCAAGCTGCTGCCCGGCGGGAGCCTCGGCGAGAACCTGAGCCACCTGCAGCAGAAGATCGGCCTGCTCCGGGTGATCGGGAACTCCGTGCTGGTGGCGGGGGTCCAGACGCTGGGCGCCCTCGTCGTGGCGCTGCTCGCGGGCTACGCCTTCGCCAAGTTCCGCTTCCGCGGCCGCACCCTGCTGTTCGCACTGCTGCTGTCCACCCTCGTGGTGCCCGAACAGGTCACGCTGGTACCGCTGTTCAAGATGATGACGAACTTCGGTCTGCTGGACACCTACCAGGCGCTGATCCTGCCCGGCCTGTGCGTGCCGTTCGCCATCTTCCTGATGCGGCAGTCGCTGAGCAGCCTGCCGGACGAACTCCTGGACGCCGCCCGGGTCGACGGCGCGGGTGAGATCCGGGTGCTGTTCAGCGTGGTGGTGCCGGTCATGCGGCCGGTGCTGGCGGCGCTGTCGATCTTCCTCTTCCTGGGGTCCTGGAACCAGTTCGTCTGGCCGCTGATCGCCCTGCGCAGCCCCGAGATGCACACCCTGCCGGTCGCCCTGGCGACGCTGCACGGCAACAAGTCCAACACCGACTACGGCGCGATCCTCTCCGGCACCGCGCTGTCCACCCTGCCGATGATGGTCCTCTTCCTGGTCCTCCAGCGGCAGTTCATCTCCGGCCTGCTGGCCGGCGCCACGAAGGGCTGACCATGACCGAGAGCACGATCGAGAGCAGTACCGACAGCACGGGCGGGACGACGACCGGCACCGACGACGTCTGGGAGCCGCACGCCCCCACCGCCGCCGGCGGCCTGCGCCGGCTGTACGCCGACGGGCTGGACCTGCGGGTGAGCGGCACCGGCACGGCCCGGGGCATCGCCGACGGGGTGGTGGAGGTGACCGCCGAGGGCGCGGGCGAGGTGCGGATCGAGTGGCGCGTGCCCTGCGTGGACGCCACCGCCCTGTGGACCCCCGAGCCGCGCGGCACCGGCCGGCTGCCCGCCGCCTGGAGCGCCCCGCGCCGCACCTCGCTGGCCAACGGCGCGCCGATCGCCGCGCTGGTCGGCACCGGGGACGTCGCCCTGTGCGCCTTCGCCGCCGGGCGTCCGGACGTGCTGACCGGGGCCGGAGTGGTCGAGGAGACCGGCGAGTTCCGGTTCTGGGCCCAGGCCACCGACCGGCTCACCGTCCGGATCGACACCTCCCGCCGCCACTTCGGGCGCGCCCTGGCCGACCTCGCCGCCTGGTGGGGCGAGGGCCGCACGGCCGACATCCCGGACGCCGCCCGCCGCCCCGCGTACTCCACCTGGTACTCGATGCACCAGGACATCACCCCCAAGGGCGTCGAGACCCAGGCCGCGCTCGGCAAGGAGCTGGGCCTGGACGTGATCATCGTGGACGACGGCTGGATGACCGCCGACCGCACCCGCGGCTACGCCCACTGCGGCGACTGGGAGCCGGTCTCGCTGCCCGACACCGCCGCCCACGTGCGGCGGGTGCACGACCTCGGCGTGCGCTACATGCTCTGGTACGCGCTGCCGTTCATCGGCAAGGACAGCGCCGCGTACCGGGAGATCGGCCACCTCGCGCTGGCCGACGCCGCCCACATGGGCGCGATCGTCGCCGACCCGCGCCACCCCGAGGTCCGGGCCTTCCTCACCGACCGGCTCGCCCGGGCCGTCGAGGAGTGGGGCATGGACGGCCTCAAGGTGGACTTCGTCGACTGGTTCGCCCGCGCCGCCGAGAGCGCCGACGCCCCGCCGGCCCGCCCCGGCGCGGACTGCGCGACCGTCGACGAGGGCGTGGAGCGGCTGCTCGCCGGGATCCGCGGCCGGATCACCGCCGCCGATCCGGAGGCGATGATCGAGCACCGCCAGCCGTACGTCAGCCCCGGCCTGTGGCCGTACGCGACCATGATCCGCGCCACCGACTGCCCGCTCAGCCCGCAGGAGAACCGGCAGCGGACCGTCGACGTGCGGCTCGCGGCCGGGCCCGTCCCCGTCCACGCCGACATGCTGATGTGGCACCAGGGCGAGCCGCCGGAGCAGGTCGCCTGCCACCTGATCAACGTGCTGTTCTCGGTGCCGCAGGTCTCCGTCGACCTCGCCGCGCAGAGCGAGGCCCAGCGCGAGACCATCGCCTTCTGGCTCGGCGTCTTCCGCGAGCACACCGACACCCTCCAGCTCGGCGAACTGCTCCCGGCCCGCCCGGACCTCGGCTACCCGATGGTCACCGCGCGCGGCGCCGACACCGTGGCGGTGGCCCGCTACGCCGCGCTGCCGGTGGACGTCTCCGGCGGGGACTGGCACACCCTGCTGGTCGCCAACGCCGACGCCGACCCGGACGTCCGGCTCACCGGCGGCCGCGGGCAGGTGGCGGTGACGGTGCAGGACGCCCGGGGGCGTATCGTCCGGCAGGGCGAGGTCGAGCTGGACCGGGCGGACGCGATCGTGGTGCCGCGCGGCGGACTGCTGACCCTGCGCCGGGCCTGACCCCGCGCCGGGCCTGACCCCGCGTCGGGCCCGGTCCCGCGCAGGGCCCGACCCGCTCGGGGCGGCGGACCGGTTCCGGCCCCGTCGTCCCGAGCCCCGACCACCCCTGGAGGACCGCATGCCCGAGGGACCGCACCGCCCGCGCCGTGGCGCCGCCACGATCGAGGAGGTCGCCCGGGCGGCCGGGGTCTCCCGGCAGACCGTCTCCAACACGCTGAACGCGCCGCAGCGGGTCCGCCCGGAGACCCTGGAGCGGGTGAACGCGGCGATCCGCGAACTCGGCTACCAGCCCGACCAGTCGGCCCGCTCGCTGCGCAGCGGCGCCCGCCGCACCATCGGCTACCTCGCCCCGGTGGACGACCCGCTCGACCCGAACCCGCTGATGGCCGGCTTCCTGGAGGCCCTGGTCGACGCGGCCGGGGCGGCCGGGCAGCGGGTGCTGCTGTTCCGGCCGGGGCAGGGCACGGCCGACCCGGCGGCGTCGATCGACGAACTGGTGGCGGCCCGCCAGGTGGACGGACTGGTGCTGGCCGACGTGCTGCACGAGGACGTCCGGATCGCCCATGCGGCCCGGCTCGGCGTCCCGTTCGTCAGCTTCGGACGGACCGGGCCGGGGCAGCCGCAGCACTGGGTGGACATCGGCAACGAGGCGGCGATGGCCGAGGTGGTGCGGCACCTCGCGGCGCTCGGCCACCGCCGGATCGGCTACCTCGGGGCCGCCGAGGAGCTGCCCTGGATGGCGGCGCGGCGGGCCGGGTTCCTGGCCGAGGCCGACCGGCTCGGCCTGTCCGCGGTGGCGACGGGCGCGGCGGGGGCTGGGGCGGGAGCCGTTGACGGGGCCGGGGGAGCGGCCGGGGGCTCCGTGACGGCCTCCGTACGGGCGCTGCTGCGCGGGCCCGACCGGCCGACCGCCGTCGCGGCCGGCAGCGACCTGCTGGCACTGGACGTGTACGAGGCGGTCCGGGCGGAGGGGCTGGTGATCGGGCCCGGCGGGGTGGCGGTCACCGGGTTCCACGACACGCCGCTCTGCCGGCACCTCCATCCCGGGCTGACCTCGGTCCGGCTGCCGCTGCGGGCGATCGCCACGGCGCTGGTCGGCCGGCTGCTGGACCAGGTGCGCGGGCGGGCGGCGCCGGGCGAGGGCCTGGAGCTGCCCACCGAGCTGGTGGTGCGGGGGAGTTCGGGCCGCTCCGGCGGGGCGCAGCGATCCGGCTGGTCGGGTTGGTTCGGCGAGCCGGAGCGGTCGGGTGAGCCAGGGCGGTCGGGCCGGTCGGGTGAGTCGGGCCGGTCGGGCCGGTCGGGCCGGTCGGGCTAGCCGGGCCGGTTCGTGCGGTCCGCCGTCGCCGCCACGATCAGCTCGCTGACCATGCCCGCGGCGGCCGCCCGCTGCTCGGCGGGCAGGGCGTCGTCGGTGACCAGGACGTCCAGCTGGTCCAGGTCGGCGAAGGTGGCCAGGCCGACCGCGTTCCACTTGGTGTGGTCCGCGACCACGACCACCCGGCGGGCCGACCGGAGGAAGGCGCGGTTGGTCTCCGCCTCGGCCAGGTTCGGGGTGGTCAGCCCGGCCTCGGGGGAGAGCCCGTGGCAGCCCAGGATCAGCAGATTGACGTGCAGGGAGCGGATCGCCCGGTCGGCCACCGGGCCGACCAGCGCGTCCGAGGGGGTCCGCACGCCGCCGGTGCGGATCACCGTGGCGGTGGCCGGCGTGCCGTCCTCGGCGGGCTGTTCCAGCAGCTCGGCGATCCGCAGCGAGTTGGTCACCACGGTCAGGCCCTCGACCGCGCGCAGGTGCCGGGCGACCGCGAAGGTGGTCGTCCCGCCGGCCAGCCCGACCGCCGAACCCGGCGGGACGAGCGCGGCGGCGGCCCGGGCGATCGCCTCCTTGGCGGGCAGCTCCCAGTGCGCCTTGGTCTCGAACCCGGGCTCGCCGGTGGCCGGCGCCTCGACCCGGACGGCGCCGCCGTGCACCTTGTGGACCAGGCCCCGGCGCGCCAGCGCGTCCAGGTCGCGCCGGACCGTCATGTCGGAGACCCCGAGGTCGCGGACCAGCTCGGTGACCCGGACCCCGCCGCGCTCGCGGATCTGCTCCAGGATCAGCACGCGGCGCTGTCCGGCGAGCGGTTGGGCGCTGTCAGCCATCGGGAGGCCTCCTTCGAGCACTTCGGCCGTGTGCTCATGGTGGATAATGTTTGAGATTGTAGCTTTCTGTTGATTTACCCATGTCCAATGGCTTCACTCGGAGGAAGAAGGGCCATGCCCGGTACGTCCCTGACCCAGCCCACCGTCAGGACAGTGACCACCCTCGCGGACGGTCGGCAGCTGATCTACTACGACGGCGGCACCGCCGCCCCCCGGTGCGCGGTGGACGAACGGCCGCTCGACCCGCAGACCCCCGGTTCCGAGGTCCGGCTGGACCCGGCCACCGGCGACTGGGTCACCATCGCGGCCCACCGCCAGGCGCGCACCTACCGGCCGCCGGCCGAGGAGTGCCCGCTCTGCCCGTCCCGGGACGGGCGGCACAGCGAGATCCCGGCCGAGGACTACCAGGTGGCCGTCTTCGAGAACCGCTTCCCCTCGCTGGCCGGCCCGCCCGCGGAGCCCGTCCGGGCGGCCGGGGGCCTGTGGACCAGCGGCCCCGGCGCCGGGCGCTGCGAGGTGGTCTGCTTCACCGCCGACCACGAGGCCTCCTTCGCCGACCTCACCCCCGAGCGCGCCCGGCTCGTCCTGGACGCCTGGACCGACCGCACCGCCGAACTCTCCGCCCTGCCCGGCGTGCGGCAGGTCTACTGCTTCGAGAACCGGGGCGCCGAGATCGGCGTCACCCTCGCTCACCCGCACGGCCAGGTCTACGCCCTGCCCTTCACCGCCCCGCGCACCGCCCGGATGGCCACCCGCGCCGCCGAACACCGCGCCGCCACCGGCCGCAACCTCTTCGAGGACCTGCTCGCCGCCGAACGCGCCCACGGCGACCGCATCGTGCTCGCCGGGACGCACTGGACGGCCTTCGTCCCCTTCGCCGCCCGCTGGCCGTACGAGGTCCACCTCCACCCGCACCGCCGGGTGCCCGACCTGACCGAGCTGGACGCCGAACAGCGGGACGAATTCCCCGCCCTCTACCTGGAGTTGCTGCGCCGCTTCGACCGGCTCTTCGGCACCGGCCGCACCCCGTACATCTCCGCCTGGCACCAGGCCCCGGCCGGACAGCGGGACGAACTCGCCCTGCACCTGGAGCTGTTCACCATCCGCCGCACCGCCGACAAGCTCAAGTACCTGGCCGGGGTGGAATCCGGCATGGACGCCTTCGTCAACGACGTCACCCCCGAGGACGCGGCCCGCCGGCTGCGGGAGGTTGCCGCATGAACACCTTCGAGCAGCTGTACGGCCGCCCCTCCGAGGGGGAGTGGGCCGCCCCCGGCCGGGTCAACCTGATCGGCGAACACACCGACTACAACCTCGGGTTCGTCCTCCCCATCGCCCTGCCGCGGACCGTCCGCGCCCAGGCCGCCCGGCGGGAGGACGGACTGCTGCGGCTCTGGTCCGCCCAGGGCGGTGACCTCGTGACGCTGAAGGTGGACGACCTCGCCCCCGGCTCGGTGCCCGGCTGGGCCGGCTACCCGGCCGGGGTGGTGTGGGCGCTGCGCGAGGCCGGCCACCGGGTCGGCGGGGCCGACCTCCGACTGGACAGCGACGTGCCCGGCGGCGCCGGGCTCTCCTCCTCGGCCGCCCTGGAGTGCGTCGTCGCCGCCGTCTGCAACGACCTGTACGGGCTGGGCCTGGCGGGCCCGGAACTGGCGGTGCTGGCACAGCGGGCCGAGAACGCCTTCGTCGGCGTGCCCTGCGGAATCATGGACCAGATGGCCTCGATGTGCTGCCGCCCCGGGGCCGCCCTGTTCCTCGACAGCCGCGATCTGACGATGCGTCAGGTGCCCGTCGACCTCGCGGGCGCGGGCCTCGCCCTGCTCGTCCTGGACACCCGGGTGAAGCACGACCTCGGCGACGGCGCCTACGCCGCGCTGCGGGCCGGCTGCGAACGCGCCGCCGCCCTGCTCGGGCTGCCCGCGCTCCGCTCGCTCCAGCCGGCCGGACTGGCAGACGCGCTCGCCCGGCTCCCCGAGGACCTGGTTCCCCTCGTGCGCCACGTGGTCACCGAGAACGCCCGGGTGGAGGCCGCCGTCGCCCGTCTGGACGCCGGCGACCCCGCCGCGCTCGGCCCGATCCTCACCGCCGGGCACGCCTCGCTGCGCGACGACTACCGGGTCTCCTGCCCGGAGACCGACCTCGCCGTCGACGCGGCCCTGGCCGCCGGCGCCCACGGCGCGCGGATGACCGGCGGCGGCTTCGGCGGCTCGGTCATCGCCCTGGTGGACACGGACACCGCCGAGCGCGTCGCCGCCGAGGTCACCGCCGCCTTCCGCGAAGCCGGGTACGCCGAGCCGCGCACCCTCACCGCCGTCCCGGCGGAGGGGGCGCGCCGGCTCCGCTGAACCGCTCCGCCGGGCGGGGGCTCGGGACAGGCCCTACGCCCGGTGGGCGGCCGGGCGCTCCGGGGAGGCCTCCGCGAGCGCCCGGGTGACCGCCTCGACCCCGGCCCGCAGCCCGTACACCGGGGTGGCCGGCTGCTGGCGCCAGGACTCGTCGATCCCGCCCGCGTCCACGGTGTCGAAGCCCAACGCGTCGACCAGCTCCCGCACCACCCGCTTGGCCGCCTCGTCGTCCGACGCGACCGGCACGGCGATCCGCTCCGGGTCCCCGGCCGGGCGCGGGCGCTCCAGCAGGTCCTGGGCGTAGGTGCCGTTGAACACCTTCACCACCCGGTGCCCGAGGTGCTGCTCCGTCCACCGGCTCTCGGTGAGCCCGCCGTCCTCGATCGCGTCGATCCGGCCGTCGCGCTCCTTCGGGTAGTAGTTGCCGGTGTCGATCACCGCGACGCCCTCGGCGGCGCCGTCCAGCAGCCCGGCGGGCAGGTCCGGCACGCTCTTCAGCGGCACCGTCACCACCACGACCTGCGCGCCCCGGGCGGCCTCGGAGACCGTCACCGCCGTCGCGCCGGTCTCCTCGACCAGTGCCTTGAGCGTCTCCGGGCCACGGGAGTTGGCCACCGATACCTCGTGCCCCAGCGACGTCAGCCGTCGCGTCAGGTTGCCGCCGATGTTGCCCGCGCCGATGATGCCGATCTTCATGGGAAGTCCCTCTTCGCGAGTGCCGTATTGGACCGTCGCCCTGGCCCAACCATCCGGTGATCGCGCCGATTCCCGGTCGGCAGGGTGGTTTTCCTGGACCCACGGTCGAGGCGGGCCTGGTGTCGGCCCGGCACCGGTCGCGAAGGTGAACGGCATGAGCCACAGTTCCTCCGACGCCACCGTTCATTCCGATGCCACCGTCCCCGGCGATGCCACCGTCCCCTCCGCCGCCACCGTCCCCGGCGACTCCACGGTCCTCGTCACCGGCGGCACCAGCGGCATGGGCCTCGCCACCGCCCGTCACCTCCTTGCCACCGGCGCCCGGGTCGTCGTCACCGGCCGTGACGACGCGCGGCTCGCCCGCGCCGCGGCGCGCCTCGACGCCGGCGACCGGCTGCTCACCGTCCGCGCCGACGCCTCCGTAGCGGCCGACCTCGCCCGGCTGGCCGACACCGTGCGGGAGCGGTACGGCCGGCTCGACGGGGTCTTCGCCAACGCCGGCGTGGCCGGCTTCCAGCCGGTGGACGAGGTGACGGAGGCCGAGTTCGACCGGATCGTCGCGGTCAACCTCAAGGGCGTGTTCCTCACCGTCCAGCACGCCCTGCCGCTACTGGACGCCGCCGGCGGCGGATCCGTCGTCCTCAACGCCTCCTGGACCCCGCACCGCGGCCTGCCCGGCGCCGCCGTCTACGCCGCCACCAAGGCCGCCGTCCTCAGCCTCGCCCGCACCCTCGGCAGCGAACTGGCCGGACGCGGCATCCGGGTCAACTCGGTCAGCCCCGGCTACATCGTCACCGAGATGTTCCACGCGGCCGTCCCGGACCCGGCCGACCACGAGCCGATCCGCGGCCACGTCCCGCTCGGCCGGCTGGGCACCGCCGAGGACGTCGCGCAGACGGTCGCCTTCCTGCTCTCCGACCGCTCCTCGTACATCACCGGGCAGGACATCGTGATCGACGGCGGGCTCGTCCCGGCCTTCCCGTCCCTGACCGGCTGACCGGCTGACGCCCCGGCTCCGCCGTGCCTGGTCCTGACAGGGCCAGGCACGGCGGCACCCGTCCGGGTGACAATCCATGACGTGAACCCGAGCAGCGCCCTGAGCGAATTCCTCCGCACCCGCCGCGCCGGCCTGCGGCCCGAGGACGTCGACCTCCCCGACTACGGCGGCCGCCGCCGCGTCGCCGGGCTGCGCCGCGAGGAGCTCGCCCACCTCGCCGGAGTCAGCGTCGACTACTACACCCGCCTCGAACAGGGCCGGGTCGGCAACCCGTCGGACGCCGTCCTCGACGCCGTCGCCCGCGCCCTGCGGCTGGCCCCCGACGAGTCCGGCCACCTGCACCGCCTCGCCCGGCCCACGGCCCGCCCCCGCCGCCCCGTCGAGCGCCAGCGGCCCCGCCCCTCGCTGCTGCGCCTGCTGGAGCAACTCCCGCACACCCCGGCCTTGGTGATGGGCCACCGGATGGACGTCCTCGCCTGGAACCACGCCGCCGTCGCGCTCCTCGGCGACTACGGCGCCCTGCCGGTCGAGGAGCGCAACATCGCCCGCATCACCTTCCTCGACCCGGCCTCCCGCGAGCTCTACGCCGACTGGGCCGCGTGCGCCCGGGAGAACGTCGCCTTCCTCCACCTGGAGGCCGGCCGCCGCCCCGACGACCCGCTGCTCGCCGAGCTGATCGGCCAACTCTGCCTGGGCAGCGAGGAGTTCCAGCGGATGTGGGCCGACCACCCGGTCGCCGACAAGACCTCGGGCCGCAAGGCCTTCCGCCACCCCCTGGCCGGCACGCTGGACCTCGTGTACGACACCCTGCGGCCGGCCGACGACCCCGGCCAGGCGCTGGTGACCTACACCGCCGACCCGGGCTCGGCATCGGACGACGGGCTGCGGGTGCTGCTGTCCTGGGCGGCCTCGGGCTGAGGTTCCCCCGTCACTTCGAGCAGGTTCTCCCTGGCCAGGACGGTCGACGGATGGTCCGGCCCGAGGACGCGGTCGAGGTCCGCCGCCGCCCGGCGGAGCATCTCCACCCCTCGCTCCACGTCTCCGGCATGCAGGTACATGACCGCGAGGTTGTTGCGGGAGGTGAGGGTGTCCGGGTGGTCGGCGCCGAGGACGCGCCGGCGGTCGGCGAGGACCTGCTCCTGGAGACCGATGGCGTCCTCGACGCGTCCGGCCTCCAGGTAGGTGGCGGCCAGGTTGTTGCGGGAGGTGAGGGTGTCGGGGTGGTCGGCGCCCAGCTCGTGCCGGCGGTCGGCGAGGACCTGTTCCTGGAGACCGATGGCGTCCTCGACGCGTCCGGCCTCCGAGTAGGTGGCGGCCAGGTTGTTGCGGGCCATCAGGACGGTGGGGTGGTCACTGCCGTGGAGGCGTTGGAGGTCGGCGAGGACCTGCTCCTGGAGACTCATCGCCTCGTCGGTGCGTCCGGCCTCCCAGCACGACTGCGCGAGGTTCCCGAGGGCCGCGAGAGTGTCGGGATGGTCGCCTCCCAGGACGCGCTCGCTCGTGGTGGCGAGATGTGTCCAGTACTGGATGCCGGTGGCGTACAGGCCCGCCTCCACGAGGCTGGCGCCGCAGCGGAACAGCAGCAGGTGCATCCCCAGCGGCCGCTGGATCAGGCCGGTGGGCCCGTGCCTGGTGAGCACGTCGGTGTTGGCCCGGAGCGTCGCGGCCAAACCCTGCACGCCGTAGTCCGCGGTCGGCCACAGTTCGAGAAGGGCCTCGGCGACCACGATGCCCGCCCGCGTCGAGTCGGGACCCGTGTCGAGGGCGGCACGGGCGGTGAGCGCATGGAGGGTCACCTCCCGGTGGGAGGTCTCGGTGAGGGTGACGAGGCTGTAGTTGTGCAGGAGCGCGAGCGCCTCCATCGCGTCGTCGGCCGTGACGGGCGCGCCGCGGACCCTGCCGAGATGCTCCAGCACCGGCCCGGTGCCCCACAGCTCCTGCGGATGCCCGGCCGGGTCGAGCAGCGCCGCCAACCGGAGCACCGGCCCGGCGAGCCCGACCGGCTCCTCCTGCTGCGCCGCGTCGAGGGCCAGCAGCAGCGCCGCCGCGACCGGCCCCCGGTAGCCGTCGGCACCGGAGCGGGCCGGCAGAACGGCGTCCAGGCTGCGCGAGCGGTCGCGGAAGAGCTCCAGGTAACGGCCGCAGCCGCGCCGGGTGTTGACCATGCAGGCGGCGGCGTGGGCCAGCGCCAGCGGCAGGTGGCCCAGCGCCTCGGCGAGCTCCTCCGCGTGCTCGTCGAGGAAGCGGGCGCACTTGGCCCGCTCCAGCCGCTCGCCGAGGTAGGCGGCCGATTCGGCGGGGGAGTAGGTGGTGACGTCCACGAGGGTCCGGTCGCTGCCCGTACTGGCGGCTCCCCGGTGGCGGGTGGTGGCGATGACCCGGCCCCGGCCGCCCCGGCTGGTGACGGGCCAGAGCTCCTCGGGCGTGTGCTCGGTGGTGTTGTCGAGGACGATCAGCCAGCTCTGCTCGGTGACGGCCAGCCAGGCGAGGAAGCGCTCCGCGTCCTGTTCGGCCTCACCGCTCGCCCCGGGCACCCCCAGCTGCACGGCGGCCCGGGCGTACAGCTCGGTCACGGCGGAGGGCTCGGCCGCGTCGGCCCACAGCACCAGGTCGGTGCCCGCCTCGACGGCCGCGCGCGCGTAGTGCGCGGCGAGCTGCGACTTGCCGACGCCGCCACCGCCCGCCAGCACCTGGCTCAGCACGACCGTCCCGTACTCCCCGCGGGCCTCGTCGATCTCCCTCCGCAGCTCCTCACGGGGCTGGAAGGCCGTCGCCCTGGGCGGGATCCGCCCGATCACCACCGGCCACCGCACCTCGACGGCAGCCGGCGCGGCGTACTGGTGGACGGTCAGTTCGCGCGCCTGGAAGGTGCTGCCGTTGACCGTGCTGTTCTCGATGCCGTTCCTGACCTGCCAGCCCTGCACCTGCTCGCCCCCACCGCCCGGCGTGTCGAATGGGCACCATTATGGGAGCCGAAACGGCGCTGCCGTGGGCGCCCCGGGGGGCGGCGGCGCGGGGCGCGTCGGGGGGGACGGGGGGGGGGGGGGGATGGGCGGCGGAGT
>NZ_JBHXEM010000100.1:0-32852 GCF_042724755.1 Kitasatospora sp. NPDC127067
CACTCGGAGCGGGCGGGCCGTCGGCGCGTCGGACAGGGCGAACGGCCCCGGTCAGCCGACGTGCACGCGCGGGCGGCGCGAGCGGTCCGGCTCGGCCTCGCGCAGCACCTCGCGGGTGACCGGCGCGACCTCGCCCTGCCCGAACAGGAAGAACCGCAGGAACTGGGCGAAGGGGCTGCCCTCGGTCCACTCGAAGTAGAGGTGCGGCTGCTGCCCGGTGCGGTCCCGGATGTTCAGCGCCAGCGCGGCGAGCGCGTTCGGGATGCTGGAGCTCTCCAGGGTGAGCACCCGGTAGCGGCCGTGCAGCACCTCTCCGCGCACGGTGAGCTCGGCCTCGAAGTCGGAGGCGTCGCGGACGGTCACCTCGACGAAGACCAGGTCGTCCTCGCCGGGGATGTCGTTGTCGGCGCGGATCTGGCGGATCTTGTCGCGGTACTCGGCGACGTCGCGGTGGCTCGGCTCGTTGGCGATCAGTCGCAGCGGGCGGTGCGCGTAGTCCCTGATGAAACGTTCCGCCACATCGTCCATGGCCACGTTGGTGACGCGCAGCTCGAAGGCGCGGCGCAGCCGGGAGAGCAGCGAGACCAGGATGATCCCGGCGATGAAGCAGGCACCGATCTTCAGACCGTCCGGCCGCTCCAGCACGTTCAGCACGGTGGTGTAGAGGAAGATCGCCGAGATGACCGCGAAGGCGACGGTCCAGCCGCGCTCGCGCTTGCGGTAGGCGGCGATGGTCACCGCGATGGCGGCGGAGCTGATCAGCACCAGCACGCCGGTCGCGTACGCGCCGCCCTGGGCGTCCACGTTCGCGTCGAAGATCCAGGTGACCAGGAAGCCGATCAGGGTCAGCACGATCACCATCGGCCGCACCGCGCGCGCCCAGTGCGGGGCCATGCCGTAGCGCGGCAGGTAGCGGGGCAGCAGGTTGAGCATGCCCGCCATGGCGGAGGCGCCGGCGAACCAGAGGATCGCGATGGTGGAGAGGTCGTAGACGCTGCCGAAGGCGCCGCCCAGGTACTCGTGCGCCAGGAACGCCAGGGCGCGGCCGTTGGCGTCGCCGCCGGGCTTGAACTGGTCGGCCGGGATGAGCAGCGTGGTGATGAAGCTGGTGGTGATCAGGAAGACGCTCATGATCACGGCGGAGGTGGTCAGCAGCTTGCGGGTGCCGCGGATCCGGCCGGCCGGGTCGGCCTCGGTGTCGGTCGGGTCGCCCTTGATGTGCGGCATCACGGCGACACCGGTCTCGAAGCCGGACAGGCCGAGCGCCAGCTTCGGGAAGGTCACCAGGGCCACGCCGACCATGACGATCGGGTTGCCGTGCTGGAGGGTCAGCGCGTGCGACCAGTCGGTGACCACGTGCGGCGCCTCGATGATCTTCCAGAGGCCGACGGCCACCACGACCACGTTCAGCACCAGGTAGGTCCCGACCAGGAACACCGCCAGGCCGATCGCCTCGCTGAAGCCCTTGAGGAAGACCGCGCCGAGCAGCGCCACCAGGACCAGCGTGATCACCACCTGCTTGCCGCCGAGGAAGCCGGTCAGGTGCGGGTTCTCCACCAGGTGCGCGCTCGCGTCGGCGGCGGACAGGGTGATGGTGATCAGGAAGTCCGTGGCCGCGAAGCCGAGCAGCGCGAGGACGAACAGCTTGCCCTTCCAGAACGACAGCAGCCGCTCCAGCATCGCGATCGAGCCCTCGCCGTGCGGGCTCTCCTTGGCCACCCGCCGGTAGACCGGCAGCGCGCCCAGCAGGGTGACCACCACCAGCACGATGGTGGCGATCGGCGACAGCACGCCCGCGGCGAGGGCGGCGATGCCCGGCTGGTAGCCGAGCGTCGAGAAGTAGTCCAGGCCGGTCAGGCACATCACCCGCCACCAGCGCTGGCCGGCCTGGGCACCGTGCCCGGCGGAGTCCCCCGCCGCCGGGCCCTCGGGCGACGCCTCCGGGGCGCCCTCCGCCGCGGTCGGCTGCGCGGGCTTCTCCGCGGTCACGTCCTCCAGCAGCCAGCTGCGGAGGCGTATTCGCGCCGACGGCGCGTCCGTCTCCGCCGTCCCCGTCGTACCCGACGAAACCACCTTGCACCTCTTGTTTAAAGACCCCGTAAAACGCCGTCGGGCGACGGCCGTGCGAAACGCTATGCGACGGCCGTTAAGGATCCGTCATCGGGCCGCGTTAAGAAAACGTCATGACGGCGCAGGTCGGCGCGGGTGGCCGAGGTGGCACGGGGTGGCACGGTGCGACCGGACGGGTGCCGGGGAGGAAATGACCCCGAACCGTTCCGCCGGTTCGGGGTCATTTCGGGGGTCAAGTCCGGCGTCCCCTTCCTCAGGGGGGGGAGCCCCGGGTCAGGCCCGGTAACCGAGGACGGTCATCATGCCCGTCTCCGCGTGGTAGACGTTGTGGCAGTGCACCATCCACAGACCCGGGTTGTCCGCGTCGAAGTCGACCGCCAGGGTCGCGCCCGGCAGCACGACCGCGGTGTCCTTGCGCGGGCCGTCGCCGGGCAGCGCGAAGCTGTGGCCGTGCAGGTGGACGGGGTGCCACATGGTGGTGCTGTTGCGGAACTCCAGCCGCACCCGCTCGCCCGCCGCCACCGGATGGCGCTGCGCCGGGTCGTACCTGCGGCCGTTGAATCCCCAGTCGGCCTTCGCCATCCCCCCGGTGAGCTCCAGCCTCACCGTGCGGTCCGGCGCCCTGGCGGGCAGCCGTACACCCGGGGCCGCCCTGAGCTGCCCGGCGGTGACCAGCCGGCCGTCCAGCTCGGCCGGGCGGACGGCGGCCTCGGGGGCGGCACCGCCGCCGGTGCGCAGCACGGCCAGGGCGGTGGCGTTCTTGCCCTCGGCCAGCGCGGTCAGCGGGAAGACGCCGTCCCCGGCGGTGACCAGCACGTCGTAGCGCTCGCCCATGCCGAGCAGCAGCGCCTGGGTGGTGGCCGGTTCGACCGGGAAGCCGTCGGTGTGGGTGACGGTCAGCTCGTGGCCGCCGAGGGCGACCCGGTAGGCGGTGTCGCCGCCCGCGTTGATCAGGCGGATCCGGATCCGGTCGCCGGGTTTGGCGGCGAAGGTCTCGGGCGCGGTGGCGAGCCTTCCGTTGACCAGGTGGAACGGGTAGGCGACGTCGCCGGCGTCACCGCCCAGCAGCGGGCTCCGGGCGCCCATCAGCATCCGGCCGGGGGCCGTGCCGCTCGGGGCGCCTCCCGTCCCGGGCGTCCCCGGCGTCCCCGGCGTCCCCGGCATGTCGTGGCCCGGCATCCCCGACATTCCCGGCATACCCGGCATGTCGTGTCCGGAGCCGCCCGAGTGGTCCATCCCTCCCATGCCCTTGGCGAGTTCGGCGAGGACGGCGTCCGGGGTGCTGCCGTCGACGCCGTCCACCCAGTCGTCCAGGACGACGACCCACTCCTTGTCGTAGGCCAGCGGCTCCCTGGGGTCCTCGACGATCAGCGGCGCGTACAGGCCGCGGTCCTGCTGGACGCCGGAGTGCGGGTGGAACCAGTACGTGCCCGGGTGGGAGAGCGCGAAGCGGTACTCGAACGAGCCGCCGGGCCTGATGTCGGCCTGGGTCACACCCGGCACGCCGTCCATGTCGTTGCGCAGGGCGAGGCCGTGCCAGTGCAGCGAGGTGGCCTGCGGCAGGTGGTTGGCCAGGGTGACGGCGAGGGTGTCGCCGAGGGTGGCGCGCACCTCCTGGCCGGGCAGCCGGTCGCCGTACACCCAGCTGCGGACGGTGCGGCCGCCGAGGTCGAGGGTGGCCTCGGTGGCGGTGAGCGCGATCCTGCGCTCCGGGCCGGGGTTTCGCGCGGCCTCGGCGGCGGCGACCTCGGGGCCGTTCGGGGCGAGGTAGCCGGCCGGGGCGGCGGACGGGCCGGCCGAGCCGCTCGGGCCGGTCGCTCCGGTCGCTCCGGTGGTGGAGCCGTGGTTCATGGACGCGTGGTCCATGCCCTGCATGGGGTCGGAGGAGCAGGCGGCGAGCAGGCCGGTCCCGGCGGCGGCGAGCGCGGCGCCGAGGACGGTACGACGGGTGGGTGTGCGCATGGCGGAGTGCACCTCGTGCGGTGGGTGGGTGTACAGGGCGTCGCGTCGGCCGTTCCGTGCGCGGGCGCCGCGGGGCGCGAGCGGGCACATGGAGGTGCGCGCGGGCGCTCCCGAGCGGGCGCGGGCACGGAACGGCGGGCGCGCGCCTACTGACGCAGCACCGAAAGCCGGGTGAGGAGGATCCGCCCGCCTCCGGGCGGGGGCAGCGCGCGAAGGGCCCGCAGCAGCCGGGCCCGTACCTCGGCGGCGGCGTCGCCGCTGCGGCGCAGCAGCGGGCCGGCGAGGAGCAGCACCAGGGTCCAGCCGGCCAGGACGGCGAGGCAGACCGCCATCGGGTCCATGCCGCCGGGGGCGGCGGGGTCGTGGGTGCCGACGGTGCCGACCGCGGAGGCGGCCCGGTGGACGGGGGCGAGGTGGTCGGCGGCGGGGTGGACCGGGGCGAGGTGGACGGGGGCGGGCTCGGCGGCCGGTCCGTGGTGGACGGCGCCCGACGGGTGCGGCAACACCGGGGCCTGCATCCCGGCGCCCTCGCGCCCGCCGTGGCCGCTCTGCCCGCCGTGGCCGCTCGCTCCGCTCTGTCCGCTGTGTTCGCTCTGTCCGGCGGACCCGCCGTGCCCGCCGCCCGGATGGCCGAGCGTGTGCATGGTCACGACGCCGAGCAGCAGCGCGGCGAGCAGCAGCAGGCGCAGGGCCCACGGCACCGGCGGACCGAACGGCCGCAACCGCGCCATCCTCCGCCTCCCGTCCGCGACGCCCGCCAGTCGTACCCCCGCAGGGTATCCCGACCTTACGCCGTCGGCCGGGCCGGGCCGCGCCGCCCGCCCTCCTGTTCACTCCGTGGCGCGTGGGTCCGCGCCCAGCACCGCCGCCGCCACGTGCTCGCGGAACCAGCGGTGGCCCGGATCGGCCGCGTTGCGCGGGTGCCAGGCCATCCCCAGCTCCAGCGGGGCGAGTTCGAGCGGGATCGGGAAGGTGCGCAGGCCCAGCGCGGCGATGGTGTCCGGCAGCCAGTCCGCCGGGACGAGGGTGACCAGGTCGCTGTCCCGGGCCAGCAGCATCGCACCGGTGTGGCTCGGCACGACGACCGCCACCCTGCGCTTCAGCCCGAGCCCGGCCAGCGCGGTGTCGATCGGGCCGAGGCGCTTGCCGCGCCGGGAGACGCCGATGTGGTCGGCGGCGGCGAAGCGACGGGCGGTGATCCGGCGGCCGTCGAACAGCGGGTGGCCGCCGCGGGCGAGACCGACCAGCGGGACGCTCATCAGCCGACGGGTGCGGACCTCGGGGTCCAGGTGGCCGAGCACGCCGAGCTCGACGTCCACCAGGCCCTGCCGCAGCGCCGGGCCGCCCTCCAGGGTCTCCGGCAGGAACACCACGTCCACCCGCGGCGCCTCGGCCCGCATCCGCTCGACGAGCGCGCCGGCCGTCCGCACCAGCATCAGCTCACCGGCCTGCACCGTGAAGGTGCGGTCGAGGTGCACGGGGTCGAACCCGGCGCCGGGCCGCAGCACGCCGTCGCAGCCGCGCAGCAACGCGCCCACCTCCTCCCGCAGTTCGAGCGCCCGCGGAGTCGGGACGAGTCCCTGCCCGGCGCGCACCAGCAGCGGGTCCTCGACGGCGCGGCGCAGCCGGGCCAGCATCCGGCTGACCGCTGCCGGCGAGGTGCCGAGCCGCTCGGCCGCACGGGTCACGCTGTTCTCCTGGAGCAGGGCGTCCAGGGCCCGCAGCAGGTTGAGGTCCATCGATCACACGCTCCTGAGCTGTGTCTTTGCGTTCCGCGCAACTATCCGATGCCGATCCTTGCATTGTTCCCGCCGGCACCGGCCCCGAAGGTGGAGACGACAGGTGATCACCTGTCACTCCTCGATCGCCCCTCGGAGCCCTCGTGTCCCAGCCCTCCCGCACCGCCCGCACCTCCCGTGCCGCCCGCGCCGCCCGCGCCGCCCGCGCCGCCCGCGCCGCCCGCGCCGGCGACGTCCTCGCCGTCGTCAGCCAGAGCGGCCCGACCGTCTCGTTCTTCGACGCCGCCACCGACCGGCACCTCGACACCCTCCAAGTCCTCGCCGAGCCGCACGAGTTGTGCTTCGACCCGACCCAGCGGCTGCTCTGGTGCAGCAGCGCGTACCACTCGGGCTACTACCACGCCAACAGCGGCCGCCGCACCGAGCTGACCGTCATCGACGCCGACACCCGCCGGATCGTCGAGGTGATCGACCTCGCCCCCGAGCACGGCCCGCACGGGCTGGCACTGGACACCGCCCGGGGCCGCCTCTACGTCAGCGTGGAGGGCGGCGAGGACCGCCCCGGCGGGGTCGTGGTCATCGACACCGCGACCCGCCGCCCGCTCGGCCGGATCGACACCGACGCCCCCGGCCCGCACTGGTTCGCCGTCTCCCCGGACGGCCGGACCGGCTTCGCCACCAACAAGGAGGCACCCTTCGTCTCGGTGGTGGACCTCGAACGGGGCACGCTGACCGCCAAGGTGGAGGTCCCCGGCAGCGAGGGCCTGGCCGTCTCCCCCGACGGCACCCGGGTCTACGCCGCCGGCCCGTACTTCTCCGCCTCCGCCGCCCCCGCCGCGGCGCCGGGCATCCGCGTCATCGACGTCCCGACCGCGACCGTCACGGCCGTCCTCCCGACGGACTCCCCGGCCCTGCCGGTCCACCTCACCTCGACCGGCCTGCTCCTGGCCGGCGAAGTCCGGTCGACCCCCGCCCCCGGCTCCGCCCTGGGGCGCCAACTCCCGGGCCGCCTCACCGTGTTCGCCACCGACGACCACCGCCGCCTCGGCTCCGTCGAGGTGGGCCTCTTCCCCCTCACCATCACCTCCTCCCCGGACGGCGGCCTCGCCTACGTCGCCGGCGTCGTCTCCTCCACCGTCGACGTCATCGACCTGGCCACCCTCACCCCCGTCTCCCGCCTGACCGTCCCCAAGCTCGCCGACCCGGGCGCCCACGGCCTGGCCTACCTCCCCCGCGCCGAGTGAACCCCCGAGCGGCCGCGAGGTGACCGCCGGGACGGACCCGGACCGCGCCCTGAGGATCGCCGTGTTGGCGGCGGCCAGCTATCGCCGCACTGTCCGCCCAGTCGCCTCAAAGCACTGGTCCGGCCGGGCGAGGCTGCGTGGCCCGGTCGCCCGAGGGCGCTACGCCGCCGGAGCGCTACGGCGGCGGTGCGCAGCCAGCAAGGTGGTGTAGGCGGCCCAGGCGTCGAGCAGCGGTGGAACCACCGTTCTCCGCAACGAGGAGCCGGCGCGTGTGACAGCCAGCCGCACGTCGGTCGCCGGCGCACTGGGGAACTCCGACATCAACAGCGCGACGGTACCGGCAACGAACGGAGTGGCGGCGCTCGTACCCGTGATGGTGAGCGGACTGTCACCGACCCCAAGGCTCACAATGCCTTCTCCCGGCCCGCCGACGCCGCGGGCGCCGATCGAGCCCCCCAGGTTCGACAGGTTCATCGGCCTCCCTCGCCTGTCATACGCAATCACCGGAATCGTCCAAGGATGTCGGGTGATCGCAGACGTGCCCAGCACACCCTGGTTCCCCGCCGCGACGACCACGATCACCCCCCGGTTCGCGGCGTGGTCCAGCGCCCCTTCCAACTCTCGGTGCCCCACACTGGAGGGCCGCTCGGGCGCAACGCTCAGATTCAGCACTCGGGCGCCGCCTTCCACCGATTCCAGGATGGCAGCAGCGAGTTCTTCCACCCGCGCACCGCGCGCCGCCCTGCAACCGGGGAGCTCCGCCGCGAAGACCGGGCGTACCAGCAGCGTGCAGCCAGGACAGATTCCGGGCGCCACCGAGGACCGCCCGGCGCTCAGGACGCCGGCGACGAACGTGCCGTGCCAGCACGAGGGGCCGCCGCCGGCCCTGCCGCATTCACCACCGCCTTCGCTGCGCCCGGCTCCGCGCAGTACGACTATTCGTTGACCAGTAAGACTCGGATGGTCGACGGCCACGAAACCGTCGATCAGCGCCACTGTGACTTCCGGCCTGCCCGCGCCGCGCGCCATCAACGGAGTGAGCCTGACCAGGTCCAACGGGCTTGCCATCGCGCCATCCCGGGTGGTGGTTCGTTCCGCTGTCGGATCAGGAGAGGGAGTCGGACATGCAGAGGTGCATGCAGGTCCTCCGGCACTGCCTGCAACCCTCGGTCCAGGAGCCCCGCCGACAGGAGTCCTGGCATTCCACCCGGCACTCCACCTGACAGAGCGGCAGGTCAATGGCGCCGTGTTGCGGCACGATGCGGTGACTTGTCAAGGAGCCGTACCGCGCAGGACGGTAGTGACTGCGCGTCCGGTAGACCGCTGATTCGGCGGTGAAACCCGGAATCCTCATGCTCGCTCACCTCTTGGGGGGGACGTTGCCGACACAGCTCAGCGGTCGTAGTAGGGCGACAGCTTGGTGACGAGGAAGGGGAACTCCTCGGTGACATCCACCCGCACGAAGAACTTCTCCGTGACATCCGTCCGTCGACCTGTGTAGGAAATCAGGACATCGATAATTCTGCGAGTTCCACTCAGCCGGGATTCACGAAAGCCCACCGCACTCAGCGAGCATTCCGCGGCGTAGGCCTCCACTGTCTTCTCGTAGATTCGCGGATATCGGACCGCAAGATAGTTCAGGGCGCGATGCTCGTCGGTGTTGCCGGCGTTGTCGCCGAGTTGCATGACCCTGCGCAGCAGATCGTAGGAGGCCGGCTCGAACTGCTCGGCAGTCATCTGCTCAGGCCGGTCGATCGCTCTCACCAGCTCCTCGCCGTTGAACGAGTAGATCTGATCGAAGTCCACGACAGGGATCGTCAGTCCGTTGCAGAGTCCGGGCGGAGCGAGCGGCCCGCGGGTGCCGATGACGACGTCCAGGTCGGTGGAGCGTGGTTCCGGGCGAACGGCGTCGACCAGGAGATCGAACTCGACGGGGTCACGCGGCCGGAGAATATACGTTTCGATCCCCTGAACGCGCAGCACATAGCACAACTGCCGTGCAAGGTATCGATTCTCGGGCTGCGAGACAATATGACAGAGAGCCTGCCGGTCAGTCAGATCGACGGTTGTGGTGCGCCCCGCGTTCTGAGCGATTTCCTTCTCGATCCCCAGGCTTGGGAACCGGAAGTCGATCTGGCCCAGCACGTACACGTAGGAGGGATCAGCCGGCTCGGGAGCAGAATCCCCACGCACCGACGCACCTCCAGCAGCTCGCGCTTCTCCGCAACAGTCGCAGTTCGACGCCGGGGCATAAGAGGCAGCGTCCTCGGCCAGTTCTGGCTGATCAGGCTCGTCCGCCGGCAGGCCGTTCACCGGGTCCGTGCAGTCCTGCTCCATCAGCTACTCCTAGAGTGAGAGGACGCCCATTGACCCGAAGGGCTTGGGCTCCTGCCCGACGGCACGCCACCGTCGTGCGAGTCGCCTGGAGCATTTGAGTTTCCGGCCCAATTTTCCGGCCCAATAGATGCCAGCTGCAGAATTCGGGGTCACGCTCTGCGACTTGACCTCCTCGACAGCACCAGCCGCCGGTTGAGCGCGGCCGCGCGCTGATCGCAACCGCTGCAAGGTCGCTTGATCCCGATCGTGTACGTCACGCGTTTGATGGCGTCGCCGAGTCCGATCTCCTCGTCCGGGACGAACCCGGGGATGTGCACCCGACGCTGCCGGATCTCGCCGTCCCGTGCGGCGCCGCCCCGCTTCTCTTTCCTGGCCGTCGCCCTCGCCTCCCTCACTCTCGACTCTCGCCGCTCCGGCGGCGCGCGGTCGCGCCGGGCGGCCGACCGCGGGCGGTGCAAGAAATGGACAGTGCTCAGCGATGCACATGCTCATGCTCGGGCGCTCAGACCCCAGGGTTCTCAGGTTCCGTGAACCCGGCAACCGTGCCCTTCGAGCGGGTGCCGCTGCAATTCCGCTGGGAAGCCCCGGTCATGTGCCATCTCCCAGCCTCCTCCGACTCGACCCGGTTGGCACCTCGGGACTCGGACACGACCACGCCACCGGGCGGGGCGAGGTAGAGGCCGACCACGTCGGCACCTTTCGCCGGGAACATCGGGCCTTCCAGCGGTCCACGATCCGGCAGCGACACCCCGAGCAACTCGGCATTGTCCTTGCGCCGCCGCCCCTCGCCCGACCACAGCACGATCCGGACCCGCGCGGCCACGCCCCCGGGCGCTTCCGGATCATTCGCCAACTTCCTCAACTCGGCGCCCCGTTCCACGGAAAGCTCCATGCCGGAACCGGCGATACACGCAAGATCACGTAACACGGACGGGATCACAGGACAGCCCTTGGGCTTCTACCGAGGAGTCGAGCCGGAGCGAGCCGTACGAGAGTCCGGACCGGAGACGGGAGCGTAGGCTTGACAGTGAGTTCCGGGATCCGTTCGGACGACAATTTTTGACGCGGGAAATTCCGGCGGAACGGTGGTCAGTGGATTCTGTGACCGGACCACGAGACAGGAGCGTCATCATGGCCATACCTGGTTTCCAGGCCGAGATGTCCGTCTACCAGCGCTCCACCGCATACGCGATGGGCCCGCAGGGTGGCACTGATAGCGATCGGATCGCGCCCATGTTCACCAAGGCCGAACTGCAACGGATCAACCAGTGCGAGGGAGGCTTCGAGAGGTGCGCGAAATCCTGTGAAGAAGTTCTGGAATATCGGGGGTACGGAGAGTGGAGCGTCTGCTATGAGAGCTGCAAGGAGGATGAGCGCATCTGCCTGGGGAATGCATAGCTCTCGGATCAACTGGTAGAGGTCCAGGCCGATTCGAACCGGACCTCCGGTCGATCACCCGCATCAACCTGCGCCCCATCGCCTCGCCCATGCCGCTGGGCTTCTTCACGGTGGCAATCGTCTCCTGGGCGGCCACCGCACGGGCGGTCCGGTCGATCGCCCCGGTGTCGGCCGCGGTCGGCTACCGGACAGTAGGCGTACGTCACACTCCCCCGGCCGGGCGGGCTGTGCACGGATCGTCAAGCCGTCGCGCACGCCTGGAACATCTTCCCGGCCGCACTCCCAATGGCCAAACACGGGCACCCTCGGGAAGCACTGGCCAACCACCGCACACCGCGGGAGGAGGTGTACCGGCTCGGCCGGCCGGGGCGGCTACCGGACGGCGGGCAGGTCGCTCTCGGCTGGTACGCCGCCGGCCTCACCCGGTCCACGGCCCTCGGCGGCACTCGTGACGCGCGGCGATTGGAAGGACGTTCACCCGCACGAGGCCGGTGATCACCGTGTGCCTCCCCCGCCCACCGCCGCCGTCCCTCGCTGTGCCCCCCGAAGCTCCGTAGCCAGAGCCGGCAACTCGCCCAGGATCGGCAGATGTTGGGCATCGGCCTGGGCTTGGTGGCCGCTCTGGGCGTAGACCGGGGCCAGGCCGAGGCGGGCCCCGACGACCTCGTCACGCGGGCCGAGACGGGCGGGTGCACCGAGGGCGATGCACAGGATCTCGATCTCGTCCTGCGCCAAGCCCTGCCGGGAGGTGCAGAGCCGGTTGGTGTGCGCGACGCCCCAGATCCGGCGTAGCTGGTCCTCGTCGGTGTTCCCGGCGGGTTCGCCGAGGGCGACCAGCAGCACGGTCAGCGCCTCGGCCGGATCCACGGGCGGGCTGCCCGGTCGAAGCCCCGCAGGTTGAAGTACAGGCGCCCGTCGGGGAACCGCTCGGCGACCCGGTGGGCCCGGTGCACGGCCGGCGCGGTCTTGCCGCCCCCGCCCATCCCGTCCGGCGCGGTGATCACGACGGTCGCGGCCAGGTAGGCGAGCCGGTCCAGGGCGCTCGCCAGCGCATCCGTGATCTCCTGGCGTTCGGTGCTGCCGGCGACGGGCAAAGGGCCCGGGGCCTGTCGTGCGGGACAGGCGGCCCCGGCCCACACCCATCCGCCCCGGCCAGCGCCCATCCGCGCCGGCCCGTGCCCATCCGCGCCGGAGGCCGGGGGCGGCGCGCTCCGTGCCAAGTTCGCGGTTTTCCACGATGCCCGAGCGTGGCGGCCGCGTGCCAGTCTGTGACCACCACCGCACCCCACGGCCGGGCCGGGGCGGGACCGATCCGCCACGGGTGACCGGCCGTTCACGTGGAACACCAGGAGGGACTTGTCATGAACAGGCGAATTCGCGCGGCTTCGCTCTGCGCCGCTCTCGCCGCCGCGGTTCTCGTCGGCGGCACCGCCCAGGCCTACGCCGCCGCGGCCTCCCCCGCCCCGGCACACACCGCCGCGACGCCCGCCGTCCAGGAAGGCGCCTCGACGCAGGCGATCGAGATCTGGCGCTATGCCGGCCGGTACGAATCGTTCGTGGCGGCGCAGGCGGCGTACTGGGTGCTCTACGGCCTCGGAAGCGCCATCAAGGACAAGATCGAGCAGGTCGTGGTCGACGGCGCGTACCGGTGGGACCTCTACATCCAGTGATTCCCCCGGCGCCGGCATCGAGCCGTGACGCCCTCCGGATGGAAACACGGCGAGCGTGAGACACGTCCGCTCGCCCGGCCTCGAAGAGAGTTGGTAGACCCATGCAGCGTACGACGTCCATCACCGGTCTGGGCCGCACGGCCGCCGGCGCCCTCACCGCCCTGCTGATGGCGGCCGGAGCGGTCGCCCTCGCCCCGTCCGCCCAGGCCGCGGCCGGACAGACCGGGCCGCAGGCGTCCGCGGCACAGCGCCCGGCCGCCGAGAGCGAGTCGGCGAGCGTGCCGCGGATCACCGCGGACCGTTCCACGAAGGTCACCCTCTCCAACAACAGCGGGTCCGGCCTGACCAAGACGTGGGAGAAGCTCGACCACGGCTGCTGGACGAACGACATGCTGCCGTCCGACTACGTCCCCAACACCAAGTCGGCCAGCTGGCAGAGCGAGTCCTGCGGCTTCGCGACCGGGACCGAGGGGAACATCACCTACACGCTCGCCGACGGCGGCGAGGTCAAGCTGCACTGGAACAACCCCTACTGGGGCAGCAACGACTACAGCTGCTCCGTCCCGTACGGCTACACCTGCTCCCGGAGCGGTGGCAGCGGGGACAACACCTCGGTGACGTTCAGCATCGGGCGCGCGTCCCTGGCCGCCGCGTCCCCGGCCGCCGCGGAGTCGCCCAGCCTCCTCTCCGCCGCCCGGAGCACGTCCGTCAACCTGACCAACAACTCCGGCAAGCTGCTCACCCGCTCCGGCGCGAGCCTGCAGTGGGGGATCTGGTCGGACGGCGGGATGCCCCCGTCCATGGTCCAGTCCGGTATCACCGCGAAGTGGGCGAGCGAGTCGGACGGCTTCATGACCGGCACGGAGGGCGACGTCACCTTCGACGTGCTCGGGGAGCAGAACAAGGTGAAGGTGCACTGGAACAACCCCTACACCGGCAGCAACAGCTACAGCTGCGAGGCACCGGCCGGGTACAAGTGCACCTGGCAGGGGGGCGGCGGTGACAACGCCGCGGTCTCCTTCACCCTGTCGAAGTCCTGATCGCACCGCATGAACCGGCGCCGCCCCCGTCCGGGCCGGGTGCATCCGCACCCCGGGCGGGGGCGGCGCGGTCCCCGGCCCGCCGCGGGTCCGGCCCCGCCCGGCCCCGGCCCCGGACCCGCCCCGGTTGCTACCGCTCCAACACCGCCACCAGCTGGGTGCGCCGGGCGATCCGCAACTTCCGGTAGGCGTTGGTGAGGTGCGTCTCCACGGTGCGGCGGGTGAGGCAGAGCGCGGAGGAGATCTGGGCGTTGGTGTGCCCCGCCGCCGCCAGTTCGGCCACGCGCCGTTCGGCGGGGGTCAGGGCGTGTCCGCCGTCCCTGTTCCGCACCCCGCCCTCGCGCAACGCCTCCTGCGTCAGGCCGAGGAGACGGCCGACGACGGCCGGCCCCCCGGCCTCCGGAGCGGGTGCGGCCAGTCGCCGGGCCACGGCGTGCGCCTCGCGCAGCGTGTCACGCCCCTTGCGGCCGTTGCCCGCTTCGAGGTGGGCCCGGCCGAGATCGACCAGCACCTCCACGAGTTCCACGGGCGCGGAACCCGGCCTGAGCAGTTCGGCGCCCTCGGTCAGCGAACACAGGGCCAGCCTGCCGCCCACGGTCGCGGCGTACGCCCGCAGCGCCCGGCCGACGGTACGCGCGGTGCCCCAGGTCCGGGCGTGGCGCAGCTCCTCCTCGGCGAGTTCGCGCGCCTCCTCCCGCCGCCCGAGCCGCACCAGGGCGAGCGCCGCCCCGGAACGCCACGGCGTGGCGACCGGACTGACGAAGTCACGGGCGCTCTGGCCGGCTCCGCAGCGCAGGTAGTCGTCGAGGGCGGCCTGCCAGTCGCCGTCCGCCGCGTGCAGCAGGGCCCGGGTGTAGCCGAGTTCGTTCCACTCCCAGGACTTGTCGCTGCCGGACGGGCCGGCGAGGGCCACGGCGTCCCACGCCCCGGCGCGCCGGCCCGTCTCGCACAGGGCCGTCGCCACCATGGCCGCCAGATGCGGCAGTCGCACGCCCTGCCCCGCGGTCGCCGCCACCAGGGCGGCGTTCTCCGCGATGACGCGGTCGAATTCCCCCGCCCAGAGCGCCGCCTCGGCCCGGACGCTGAGCAGACACTGCAGACCCACGTCCGTCAGGTCCGGGGGGACGGGCGGGACGGGCAGGCACAGGCCGGTCAGCTCACGCGCCTCCTCCAGGCGGTCCGCCCACTGCAGCAGGGTGGCCGCGCTGCCGAGCCAGGCGGTCCGCAGCCGCGGGTCCACCGGCACCGCCAGGCGCGGCCGGACCCGGGCGAGCACCTCGGCCGCCGAGCGGAGGCCGGCCCCGGCTTCGTACTCGGTGATCAGTCCGCACACCAGCGGCTCGATGGCCGGGGGTACCGTCGGGGCCAGCGCGCGCAGGCCCGCGACGGCGCCGCGCCAGGCGTCGCCGTCGTGGGAGGAGACGAGCGCGCCGAGGGTCTGCAGCACCTGGACGAGCTCGTCGTCGTCGGCGGCACGGCTCACCTGGTGAAGGACCCGCAGCGCGGTGTCGGGATCCCGGCCCGCGACGAGGGCGGCGCTCAGGGCGGTCGCCGCGGTCGCCCGTTCCCGCAGATCGGTGTGCAGTTCCAGCCCGGTGTGGAGTCTGCGGATGCCGGCGGTCGCGTTGTTCGGAAGCTCCAGGGCGCCGAGGCGCAGGCAGAGGGCGGCACGCCGGTCGGGATCGAGCGGGCCGCTCAGCGCGTGGCGCAGATACGCGGCGGACTCCGCGACCTGGCCGGCGCGCATCGCCTCCTCGGCGGCGTCGGCCAGCGAACGGGCCATCCACACCTCGCTCGGCCGGTCCACCCGCAGGAGCCGGGAGGCCACGGCCGTCGCCGGCGCACCGCTCTCGTCGAGCAGTTCCGCCATGCGCGTGTGCAGTTCGGCGACCTCCTCCGGCTCGGCGGCGGCGAGCACGGCCTCCCTCGCGAGGGGATGGCTCAGCAGCCTGCTCAGGCGGCGCACCGACCGCTCGCCCGGGGGACGCCGGGACGTGCAGAGGCCGGAGAGCCGGCGGAGGAGGACGGGGCCGGCCGGCATCCCCTCCTCGACCGCGACGACGAGGGCGAGGCAGGCGTGGCGCAGGCAGGGGTCCGCCCTCCGCAGCCAGTCGGCGATCGTGTCGCGGTAGCGGCTGTGCGACCGGGCGGACGACGGGCGAGGGAGCGGCCCGTCACCGAGGTCGGCGATCAGCGCCCGCACCAGGGCCGGGTTGCCGGCACCCGCCTCGACGCAGGTCGCGGCGGCCTTCTGGTCCAGGCCCGCGGCTCGGGCGATGCGGATGACCGCCGACACGCTGAGCGGGTGCAGGTCGACGGACACTCCCGTGGCGGGCGGGAAGGCGGCCGGACCGGACCGGTCGGCGCACTCGGTGGCCACCAGCAGCACGGGGATGTCGGCCATGCGGCGGGCGAGGTAGCCGATCCAGCGCCGGGACGGCTCGTCGGCGTGGTGGAGGTCGTCCACCGCGAGCAGCGCCGGCCGCTCGGCGGCCGACCGGGCCAGGCGCATCACCAGCCGGTGGAACAGCCGCTGTTCGTCCGGTCCGCCCGGTGCCGAGAAGGGAACGGCCTCGTCGTCCGCGAAGAGCTGCCGGACCAGCCCGAACGGGAACGCCGTCTCCTCCGGTACGCCGCGCGCCCGTCCGACGCGCATGGCGTCGCCGCCGGCCTGCTGCCGGACGATCGCCTCCAACGCGGCGGTCCGCCCCCGGCCGGCCACCGGCGCCGAGAGCAGGACCGAGCGCCCGCTGCCCGCCCGTACGGCCGCCGCCGCTGTCGCAGCCATGCCAAGAACCTCGTCGCGCTCCAGGAGCATCCGATCCCGTCCCTTCGTCCTGTCCATCCGCGGCGCCGGCCCGGGCCCGCCTCCCCCGCCCGGGCATCGCCGCCCGCGGCCACCGGATCCGCATTTCCGCGGGAATACCGTGACGTTCCCTTCCCGGTCCGATCCTCACCCAGTAGCGGCACGAACCGACTCGCCGCGCGGAAAACGGCGCGATCACGTTTGTGGCAGAGCTTGATCCAGCCGCTTTTATCACGTTTCACGCACGAACTTTCCGCCCGCGACAACGGAGCGCACCGACCCCGAACCCGTCCGGCCGCATCCGGGACCGGCCTCGCGCAGGCAACGGCCGGGACGGCGGACAGCCACCCGCACCCGCCGGCCACCGCGCACCCACCGGTTCGCGCCGAGACGGATCGATTCCCCCGGCCCGCCTTTCGACCGCCGGCCCGACAGGCCCGGGCGAACCGGGAGTTCACTGTTTCGCCCACGACGAGTCCCTCGTCACCACCGCCCCGGCGCCGGACACCACCACAAAGGGAAAGGCGATATCCGACAGTCCGTCGCGACGCACCCGGCGAATCCTCACGGGGAGTCGACGCCATCCGGACCCCTACCCGAGACTGCGTCCCGGACCGGCCCCTGAGGAACAACCCCTAAGGGCGTAGACACGCCCACCGGCGGGCATGGCACGGTCGTAGGGCAACGCCATCGGTCGTGAAGGTACCAAGCATGAGCGCAATAAGGTTCATCCTCAATGTCATCTGGTTGATTTTCTGCGGCATTTGGATGGCGCTTGCCTACACGCTCGCCGGAATCATCTGCCGCGTACTCATCGTCACGATCCCGTTCGGGATGGTTCTGCTGCGCTCAGTATCACGCGGGGGTCAACCCGCCCTTCGATTCGCGTAGGCGGGAGCAGGTCGAGGCCGGGCAGCGGTACCCGTTCGACCTCCGCGAGCGCTAGATCCAGCTCGGCCCAGACACCTTGCGCCACCCACTCGTTGAAGTACTTCGAGGCGGTACTCGTCGAGCCGTACTCCTCGCGGAGCTTCGGCCAGGAGACACCGGTGCGGGCCTTGGCGAAGATGGCGTCGACTGAGCGGCGGACGCGACTGCCCCGGCCCGCGGGGAGCAGATGGGATATCAGCGTCCACTGCTTGTCCGTCAGATCAGCTGCCGGGACAGCTGCCTTGGCCGCTTTGTACCAGGCTTGGACGGTGCAGGCGATGCCGCCGGTGCGCACGGGTACCGGTCCGAGGACGAATACCTTCACATCGAGCAGGCCGGAAGGGACGGCCGTCTCCCCCGTCCGATTTCACTGGCCCAAGACGTCCCGCAGTTGGGCGCGCCCCGTGATGCCGAGTTTCGGGAAGATCTTGTGCAGGTGGAACCCGATGGTGCGAGGGGACAGATAGAGCCGAGCACCGATCTCCCGGTTCGTCAGGCCCTCCGCGGCCAGTTGGGCGATCTGCAGTTCCTGCGCTGTCAGGCCGGACACGGCCCGCGGTACCGCAGAGTCCGCCACGGTCACTCCGGCCGCGCGGAGTTCGGCCGTGGCCCGCCCGGTCCACGGCCGCGCGTCGAGCCGTTCGAAGGTCTCCAGGGCGGCGGCGAGCAGCGGGCGCGCCTCCACGGCCCGCCGGCGCCGCCGCAGCCACTCCCCGAAGTCCAGCTGGACGAGGGCGTGTTCGAAGGGCCAGTGGGCGCCCGCCGGGTCGGCGAGTGCCGCGCGAAAGTGCGGCTCCGCCCCGTCGGGTTCGCTCAGCAGGGCGCGGGCCCGGTGCACGATCGCGTCCAGGCGGGCCGAGCGGGACGGGCCCAGGAGGTCCTCGGCGGCGCGGAGCACGGACCGGGCGTCGTCGGTCCGGTCGGCGCGGACGGCGGCCGCGGCGAGGTCGGCGAGGTGGTACGGCGAGGCGTGGTGGTGCACGGGGGCGGGGCGAGGGCCCCGGGTGTAGGTGCGACGGAGGTGCTCGTACGCCGTCCGGTGGTCGCCCTCCACGAGCGCCGCCGTGCCGAGCGCGTGGCAGTGGCGGACGTACAGGCTGCGGGACGTGCGCAGGTCGATGCCGCGCACGGCGTCGGAGGCCTGGGCCCGGCCGCCCGCGTGGTCGCCGCGGGCGGCGCACAGCGTGGCCCGCAGGATCTGTGATCCCACGGTGACGTTGTCCGCGCCCGCCTCCCTGGCCGTCCAGAAGGCCTCCTCGGTGGCCGACCGGGCCGCCGTCCACGCCCCGCTCTCGAACAGCGCGACCGCCCGGGCCTGGGCGACCGTGCAGTTGGCGCCGGCCGTGGCGGCGGTGCGGTGGTGGTCCACGGCCTGGCCGAGCAGACGTACGGCCAGGCCGGTCTCGTCCAGGATCCAGGCGGTGCCGCCGAGCATCAGGAGGTCGGCGAACGGGGCGTCCCGTCTGGCTTCCACCATGCGGTGCAGGTCGTCGACCGCCGCTTCCCGCCCGGTGAAGGGGTCGGCGACGGCCCGTATCCAGAGCCACTGGGTCCGGTCCCGCAGGCCGGGAATCAGCCCGCCGATCCGCCGGAGTTCGGCACGGTGGGCGGGGTCGCCGGACTTGGTCGCGGAGGTGGCGGCCGTCCCCAGGGCGTCCAGGGCCAGGGCGGGCTCCGCAGTGGCCATGGTCTCGGCCACCGGCAGCAGGAACCCGAGCGCGTCGTCGTGCCGCAGGGTGACGGCCAGCGCCCAGCCACCGCGCAGGGAGGCCTCGGCGAGCAGCCGGGGGTCGTCCGTCAGGGTCGCGACGCGGGCCGCGATCTCCTCGACCCATTGGGGGTGTCCGGCGAGCATGGCGGAGGTGGCGGCGGAGAGCAGCCGTCCGGCCCGACACTCGGGGTCCGGGGTGAGTTCCGCGGCGCGCTCCAGCGTGGTGGCCGCGGCCGCGTACCCGCCGCGCCGCCGGGAGCGCTCGGCGCTCTCCGCCAGGGTGTCGGCGACATTCTCGTCCGGACCGAGGGCGGCCGCGGCGAGGTGCCAGGCCCGGCGGTCCGGTTCGTGTGCGAGCGCGGCGGCCAGCACCAGGTGGGCCTCCCGGCGGTCGGCGAACGGGGCGGCCTGGTGGATCGCGGACCGGATCAGCGGATGCCGCAGGCGGACGTCTCCGTTCTCGACCCGTACCAGCCCCGCCCGTTCGGCGGGCCGCCACACCTCGGGATCGTCCAGGCAGGGGGCCGCGTGCAGGACGTCGGCGAGCCGGTCCATGCCGGCGACCGCCGCCAGGAGCAGCGCGCGCCGGGTCTCCTGCGGCAGGTCGGGCAGGCCGGCCGCAAACAGCTGCTGCAGCCGTGCGGTGAGCGGCAGGGGGTCGATCGGGCCGCTGCCCAGGCCGCCCGGTTCCCCGGCGCAGGCCCGTGCGAGTTCGATGAGGGCCAGCGGGTTGCCTCCGGCTTCCTCCAGGATCCGGGCGCGGGCCCTTCCCCGCGGAGGGCTCGGCTGCTCGTCCAGCAGGAGGCCCGCAGCGGCCCGGTCCAGGGGGCCCGCCGCCAGATGGGGGAAGTCGCGGTCGAAGCGCGCCGGCACCGAGTCGTCCCGAGCGGCGAGCAGCAGGGCGATGCGTTCGCCTTCGAGGCGCCTGGCGACGAACGCCAGCACGTCCACGGAGCCGACGTCCAGCCATTGGGCGTCGTCGACGATGATGAGTACGGGCCGTTCCGTCGCCGCCTCCGAGAGGAGGGTGAGCACGCCGGACCTGATCACGAGCGGGTCCGGGCTCTCCTGCCCGTCGCCGTCGTCCGTGCCGAACGCTTTTTGCAGGGCGTCGCGCTGACGTGTCGGCAGTCGGTCGATGTCGCGGAGAACGGGACGCAGCAGTTGGTGTACCGCCGCGAAGTCGAGGCCCAGCTCGCCCTCACAGCCGCGTACCCGGAGCACACGTCGGCCTCGTGCCGCGGCCTCGTCGGCGGCGTGATCCAAAAGGGTGCTCTTGCCGGCGCCCGGCTGACCGGTGAGCACGAGCACCTTCGAGCCGGGCCCGTCCGCGGCGTCGACGAGCTTGCCGATCCACTCCAGTTCACGGGCTCTGCCACGGATGCCCCGTGCGCGTGCCTCCACGGCGCCGACGTTCATGCTCTCCCTTGTCCGACCCACAGCCGCCCCGGACCGCCCGGTAGAGCGGGGCCGGCCGTGAATTACCTGTTCACAGCGTTGACGCCATTTTGCCAGGCGCTCTTCCGGCATGACTGGTCACATGACAGAAGCAGCCCGCTCGCCCTTCTGGCAGGATCCCCGCAGAGGTGGGAACAATCTGCCTCGGACGGGGAGTCGGAGTGCGATGACGGAGTTCGAAGCGGGATACGCGCCTGCGCCGATCGGCCGTGAGGAGGAGGTCGACCGGATCCTGCGATGCCTCGACGTACGTTCCGGTCCGCAGGGTCTGCTCGTACTCGGAGAGACCGGCACCGGCAGGTCCCGGTTGCTGCGGTTCGCCGAGGAGACGGCCGCGGCGCGTGGGGCCCGGGTCCTTTCCGCGCGGGGCTGGGGCGGGGAGAAACCGCCGCCCTTCGCCTCGCTGCACCGGCTGCTTCTGCCGGTGCTGGACGCGCCGGACACGTTTCCGAAGGACGGGTGGCCGGTGCTCCGTACCGCCTTCGAGCCGGGTGCGGGAGCCGGGCCGCAGGAGCGACGTGCGCTGTGTGCCGTCACGCTGGCACTCCTGACCCGCCTCGCCCGGACGAACCCGCTGATGGTTGCGGTGGACGACGCCCAGGACTGCGACGACGCCTCCTTGGATGTCCTGTCCTCCGTACGGCGGCGGCTCACGGACCAGGCGGTGACCATGCTGTTCACCGCACGCGGCGAGGCTCCTCCGGCCGGAGTCCCGGCTGACCTTCCCGTCCTGCGGCTCGGCCCGTTGTCCCCCGGGGCAGCGGCCCGGCTCCTGGACGCGCAGTCCGATGCACCTAGGGGGCGGCATCGGCTGGACCTGCTCCGGCAGGCGGAGGGCAATCCGCTGGCGGTCGTCGAGCTGAACCGGGCGTCACGCGTCGGTGCCGGGCCGGCCTCGGCCCCGCAGGCGTTCGCCTCACGTCTGGATGTTCTCCCTGAGGACGCGCAGCGCGCACTGCTCTATGCCTCGGCCGCGCTGCGGGAGGAGGAGCTCCGCATCGTGATGGCTGCCTTGGGCACCGACGACCTCACCGTATGGACCCCGGCGGAGGAGGCCGGTCTGATCGGCATCGCCGACGGCCGCCTCGCGTTCGGTCACCCGCTGGTGCGTGCGGCGGCGTTCCACCGGCAGCCCGCGAAGCTGCGGCAGCGGGCCCATCGGGACCTGGCCGCGGCGGCGGGCCAGAGCCCGGCGAACCGGGCCTGGCATCTGGCTGCGGCCGCGATCGGCCCCGACGAGGCGGTGGCCTCGGCCCTGGAGCGGGCGACCGCCACCCACGCCCTGCGCGTGGGAGACCGCTTCGCCTCGGCGAAGGCCCTGGAGCTGGCGGCGCGGTTCAGCGGAGATGACGAGGCCCGGGCCCGCCGCCTCGCCTCGGCCATGGCGGCGGCGAGCGATCTGGGGGATCCGGAGTGGGTCCGCGACCTCTACACGGAGTTCTCCCGGGTCAACCGTGACCCGGAGCTGCGGTGCATCGCCGCCTGTGCCATGGCCGGCGCGCTGGCGCTGCTCTCGTTCCAGCGCGAGGCCTTCGCGCTCCTGTCGGACATGTGGCGCCACTCTCCACCGCGTACCGCCACCACCGCCTTCGCGCTCACCGCGATCGCCGCCTCGATCGCCCACCAGTCCGGTCTGCCCGAGCACCGGGCGGAGCTGCCGCGCCTGCTCGACCACGCGAGACAAGCGGCCCGGCAGACACCCGGGTCGCGGGACGGCCGCCGCGGGCACTGCGGGCACTTCACGCCCCCCGGGGGCGTCGCGCCGGTGGACCCGGGCTTCATCCCCGGGCTCGGCGGTGCCGGAGTCCTGCCGGCGCTGGAGAGCTACGTGTCGGCGGGAATCGACGCCGGCGCCCACGTGGGCGGCAGGTCCCGCCGGGTGCCCTTCGCCCTGCCCGGACCGCTCGACGGCCCGGCTCCCCTGCCCCGGCTGCTGGCCGACGCCGCGGTGGCGTACTACACCGACGAGTCGGAGCTGTGCGCGGAGCTGTACCGGCAGGCGAGCACACTGCACGGTGCCTGCGGGGCGTGGGGCCCACGCTTGTGGACGCTTCCGCAACACGTGGACACCCTCATCGCCATGGGCCGATGGCCCGAGGCCCGGACCCTGATCGAGGAGGGACGCTCCGACGCGGTGGTCCACCGGTTGCCCCGAGTCGACATGGACCTCGAAGCGCTGGAGATGACGCTGCGCGCCCTGCGTGGCGAAGCACTGCCGGACATCCTGTTCACCGGCCCCCACTGGCGCTCCGTGAATCTCGGCGAGAACCTGGCTGTTCGAGCCAGGATGCTGCGCGCCGGCGGGCTCCACGCACTGGCCCTGGGGGACGTGGAACGCGCGTTCCACCACTTCAGGGCCCTGTTCGGTGAGGACGGATCGCCACTCGCCCCCTTCGTGTCCCCGCGCTCCGTCGGCGAACTGGCCGCCGCCGCGCAGCGCGTCGGCCGGAAGAAGGAGGCAGCGTACGTCCTCGGCGCGGTGCGGGCGGGTCTGGGCGAGCGGCCGACGACCCGCATGACACTCCTGATGCATCACGCGGCCGCCCTCGTCGACGAGGAGGCGGACCCTGAGCACCACTTCCGGCTGGCTCTGGTCAACCCCGCGGGCGACACCTGGCCGCTGGAACGGGCCCAGGCCCGTCTGCACTACGCGATCTGG
Source organism: Kitasatospora sp. NPDC127067 (assembly GCF_042724755.1). NCBI lineage: Bacteria > Bacillati > Actinomycetota > Actinomycetes > Kitasatosporales > Streptomycetaceae > Kitasatospora > Kitasatospora sp. NPDC127067. Next base: position 23,025 of record NZ_JBHXEM010000100.1, read on the forward strand.
CTGCGCAGGTGCCGACGGCCGCTGGAGGCCCGCACCCAGCTGACCACGGTCCTTGAGACGGCGGCCCGGCTCGGCACCCGCGCGCTCACGGACGCGGCCCGCGGCGAGCTGCGCGCGACAGGTGTCGCCGACGCCTCCGCCTCGGCCGAACGGCTGGCCGAGCTGACGGCCCAGCAACAGCAGATCGCACGGCTCGCCGCCGGTGGCCTGTCGAACCGCGAGATCGGCGAACGGCTCTTTCTTTCGCCGCGCACGGTGGGCTCGCACCTCTACAACGTCTATCCCAAGCTCGGCATCAGCAGCCGTCATCAGCTTCGGGACCTCCTGCACGACAGCTGATGTGCGAACGACCACCGACCAGCGGGGCCCGAGCGAAAGGCGGAACGAATGCAGCCGGACCCCGACCGGGAGGCGCGCGCCGGGCAGCCGTCGCCAGTGATCCTGGATCCTCTGGTGCAGCGGCTCCTCGACGCCTCGGCGGCACCGCCCTTCCTCCACGAGCTGGAACCAGAGGCCGCGCGACAGGCGCTGCGGGAGTCCCAAGCCGACCGGATCGACGACTTCGACGTGGACGCCACCTTCCACACGGCGCCCGTGGGGCCCACCGGCCTGGTGGGCTTCTGGGTCTTCCGGCCAACCGGTGTGGGGGGCCGGCCCCCCACCGTGCTCTACGTCCACGGCGGCCGCTGGATGCTGGGCGACGGGCAGACGCACGCCTGGCTCATCAGCGAGCTGGTGCGCGAAGCCGGTGTCGCGGCCATCGTTCCCGAGTACAGTCGCACGCCCGAGAGCCGCTATCCGGTCGCCCTCGAAGAGTGTTACGCCCTGCTGACCTGGGCGGTCGGACAGGCCGAGTCGCTCGGGCTCGACACCGACCGGCTCGCGGTCGCCGGGGACTGCGCGGGGGCCACTCTTGCCACGGCGCTCACGCTGCTGGCGCGGGCACGCGGAGGTCCGGAACTCCGTGCCCAGCTCCTGTACTACCCCCTTACCGATGCCCGTTGCGACAGCCCGTCACAACGGCTCTTCGCCACGGGATACCACCTCACGCGGGAGGCCGTACGGTCGTACTGGCGGCAGTACGTGGTAGATCCCCAGCAGCGGGATGAGCCGACCGCGGTCCCGCTGCGTGCGAGTACGGCCGCGCTCGCGGGACTGCCGCCGGCCCTGGTCGTCACGGCGGAGGCCGACGTCACCAGGGACGAGGCGGAGGAGTACGCGGACCTGCTGCTTCGGGCTGGTGTCGCCGCGACCGCAGCACGGTTCCAGGGCACGGTCCACGACTTCGTGTCGCTGACCGCGCTGCGCAACAGCCCGTCGACGCGGGCGGCCGTACGGCTCGGCGGCAGGTTCCTCCGCGCTCACCTGCGGTGAGAGCGGCCGGGGACGCGTGGCGCATCCCCGGCCGACGCGTGGCAGGGACGCCACCTGCCCGCCGTCGCAGGAGCCGGGATGCGGGGTGCGGGGTACGGGACAGAACACCAGTCGGGTGACTGATGGCGACGACGGCGGATGGTTCGAGACTGGACTTCCTACTGTTTCGACGCTCTCCAGGGAGCGTCCGCAAGACCATGACGAGAGGTCATGATGTCCGTCGTACTCTCCGTCCTGCCGCTGCCTCCGTCCGAGCGGGCCGACTACTGGCAGAGCATCGTCTCCGACACCTTGGTGCCGATGGACGTCACGCTGTACGAGCGCGAGCCCGCGACGGGAACCATGGCCGTCGATACGCTCGGCCCCCTCCAGATCTCGGTGGTCGAGGCCGGCCCGGCGAGCGTTTCGCGCCACGCCTCCCTGATCTCCAGGGGCGGAGCGGAGTACATGACCGTCACGCTCCAGCACCAGGGCACCGGGCGGCTCACCCAGGACGGGCGCCAGGCCCTGGTCCGCCCCGGTACTTTCACCTGCTCCGACGCCGGCCGGCCCTACGACAGGGAACAGCCGGAAAACTTCCGGTTCACATCGATCCGGGTACCGAAGGAGGTGCTGGCCGTGACGGACACCGAACTGCGGGCGATCACGGGGACCGTCTTCGACAGCCACCGCGGCACGTCCGGAGTGGTCGCCGGCCATCTGGAACGTCTGGCGGACCGGGCGGCCGACTTCGACCCGTACACGGGCCGGCAGCTCGCGATGACCGCCGTCGATCTGCTGACGGTGCTGGTGCGCGAGCGGCAGGGGCTGCTGAACCCCCACGCGTCGGAGGTGGCCCGCGGGATGCTGGCCCGTATCAAGGAGTACATCCTGCGACACCTGGCTGATCCAGGTCTCTCTCCGGAGATGATCGCGTGCGCGCACCACATGTCCGTCCGGTATCTGCACAAGATCTTCCAGGCCGAGGGGACCACAGTGAGCCGTTGGATCCATCGCGAGCGCCTGGAGAGGTGCCGACGGGAGCTGGCCAGGCAGTCGAGGTCCGCACCCACCGTCTCGGCGGTGGCTCAGCGCTGGGGCTTCGTGAACCCGTCCCACTTCAGTCGGTCCTTTCGCACCGCGTACGGGATGTCACCCCGGGACTGGCAGTCCAGCACGCGCCGCGTGTGAACAGAGGCGACGCTCCGCCGGGCCGCACCGCACGGACGGGCCGGCCGCTCTGTGCGCGCGCGTGCCGATCCCGCCCCCGCCCGGGCGGGGGCGGGGGCGGGGGCGGGATCGGCACGGACGCGGCCCGGGCAGCGGGTCAGCGAGCGGTGGACCGGACCGCGTCCAGGATGAGCTCGGCCACGCGCTCGGGCTGGGCGAGCATGACCAGGTGCGAGGAGTCGACCTCGGTGGTGGTCATGCCGGCGCGCTCGTAGCCGTAGCGCTCCATATCGGGGTTGAGGGTCCGGTCGGAGGTGGCGATCAGGCCCCACGAGGGCTTGGTCCTCCATGCCGCGACCGGCGCGGTCTCCGTGAAGGCCCGTGCGGACAACGGGCGTTGGGAAGCGGCGAGCACTTCGGCGAGCCCGGGGTCCACGTCTGCGGCAAAGAGGTCGGGGAAGCGCTCGACCGCCACCGAGACGTCGGTGCCGGTCTCGTCCGAGCCCGCCACGGGGAAGGGCGTGTAGACGAGCGCGTCCGCGAGGCCCGTGTCGGGGAAGCGCCCTTGCAGCTCGCCGAGGCTCTCGCCCTCCTCCAACGCGTATCCGGCGAGGTAGACCAGCGCCTGGACGTTGTCCTCCGTGCCGGCGACGGTGATGACGGCGCCGCCGTAGGAGTGCCCGACCAGGACCACGGGGCCGGCTATGGCGCGTACCACCGAGGCGATGTAGGCGGCGTCGTCGACGAGGCTGCGGTTGGGTACGGCCGGGGCCACCACCTCCAGGCCTGCTGCGGTCAGTTCGGGGATGACGCGGGCGTAGCTGGAGGCGTCGGCGAAGGCACCGTGGACCAGGACGACGGTGGGGCTGACGGGTCGGGACATGAGTGAACTCCTCGGGACGTGGGTGGGGGTGTGGAAGGCAGAATCGCTGTGTTTCACAGGCCCAACCGGGCGCGGCTCGCCTCGGGAACCAGGTCGGCGTACTCGGGGTGCTTGCGGATCCACCCCCGGATGAAGGGGCAGTACGGCAGGACGTGCAGCCCGCGTGCGCGGGCGTCGTCGAGGGCTCCCCGGGCGAGCAGCCCGCCGTGTACAGGGGTCGGTGGTGTTCAGAGCGTGCGGCGCACGCCCGCCTGGCGTTCCAGGTTGCGGAGCTGGACTGCGAGGTCGCCCTCGACGGCGGCGTGGGCGGGGCCGCTGCGGCCGATGGGCAGGACCTCCTCGCCGCGCATGTCCTCCAACATCAGGGCAAACGCCGCGTAGATCGCGACGAGCGCCACCAGGAGGCCCAGGACGCCGGACGTACGCGTGAGCCACTCGGCGCCGGTGAGGCCCGACAGGCCGGTGGCGGCCCAGCGGGGCAGGGAGACCGCCAGGACGAGCCAGAGCGCGCGCTTGGGCCGGGTCACGGCGGTCATCAGCGCCCCGAAGCAGAGGAGCGCCAGGTTGAAGACGCCCAGCACGCGCAGGCCGTCGGCAGTGCCGCTGAACATGACGAGCGCGTAGGCCAGCCAGCTGCCGGCGAAGATGCCCATGAGCGTCGCCGCGATCACGTCGCGGGCGCCGAAAGCCAGGACGCTCACCAGGAACTGCAGGGCGAAGGCGGGCGGTACGCACAGGGCGACGGCGCCGCGGGCCTCTGTTTCGAAGAGCCCGAGTTGCAGGCATCCCGTCATCACGGATGCGATCGCCACCGTGAAGAAGCCCAGCGGCATGGGTGAGGCGATGGGGCGCAGGTTGATACGGGTCATCGACCGGAGGTCCGGTTCGAGGCGGCGTCCCGGGGGTGTGTCCGGCCGGTTGTCCGGCGCGTCGTCGGCGCCGCCGGAGGAGGAAGCGGAGGCTGTACTCATCGTGTGGATCTCTCGTTCAGTGCTCGAAGCAGGGGTCGAGGAACGGCGGAGGCGTCTCGGGAACGGAGCCTCGGGCGACGCGCCACCGACGATGCTGCTCGGACTCGGCGGCGGCCTCGGCGACGAGCGACGCCTGGCGGGCACCGCTCTGGTAGCCGCCGAAGTGAGCCACCGGGCTCCACTCCGGGCTGACCGGCGGGACGGCCTCGTCGAGTCCCTCATACTCCGCGCTCGCGTAGACGATGCGCCCGCCGACGACGGTGAGCACGGACTCGATCTCGGGGATGACGTCCTCGGGCACGGTCAGGAAGTCGTCGGAAAGGATCGCGAGGTCGCCGTAAAATCCCTCCCGCAGGACTCCCTTGGCCTCCTGCTCGCCGGTGAGTTGGGCTCCGCCGCGGGTGTAGAGGCCCAGCGCGGTCTCCCTGCTGATCAGGTTGCCTGCCGGGTAGAGCGCAGTGCCGCCGACCGTGCGCCCGGTCACCAGCCAGTGCAGCGCGACCCACGGGTTGTACGAGGAGACGCGGGTGGCGTCGGTTCCGGCGGCGACGGTCAGACCGCGGTCGAGCATGGCCCGGACCGGCGGAGTGCGGGCGGCGGCCTCGGCGCCGTAGCGGTCGCGGAATGCGGTGCCCTGGAAGGACATGCGGTTCTGGACGGACAGGGCGCCTCCGAGGGCCGCGATCCGGTCCAGGCTGTCGCCCGAGACGGTCTCGGCGTGATCGAAGAGCCAGCGGTTACCGCCGGGGAAGAGTCCTTCCGCGGCGAGCTTCTCGAAGACGGCCAGGTCGCGGCGGATCGTCTCGTCGTAGGTCGCGTGGAGCCGGAAGCCCCAGCCGTTCTCCAGCAGGAGTCGGACGGCCTTCTCGAACTCGGCCTCGTATCCCTCGGCGAGCTCAGGGCGGGGTTCGGAGAAGTTCTCGAAGTCGGCGGCGGCCCAGGTGAGGTTCTCGCCCGCGCCATTGAGCCGGAGCCACTCGTCCCCTCCCCCGGGCTTGACCATCTCGGTCCAGCGCTTGAGGTCGGCGAGCTCCTGGCCGGCCGTCTGCGGGAAGAGGTGGTAGGCGATGCGCAGGGACAGCTCCCCCGACCTGGCGAGGTCGGCGACCGTGGCGTAGTTGTCGGGGAAGTTCTGGAAGCCGCCGGCGGCGTCCACCGCCGAAGTCAGACCGAAACGGTTCAGCTCGCGCAGGAAGTGTCGCGTCGACGTCCGCTTGTCCGCCTCGTCGAGGGTCGGCGCCTTGGCCAGCGTCGAGTACAGGATGAGAGCGCTCGGCGCCGCCAGGAGGACCCCGTTGGGTTCGCCGTCCCGGCTCCGAACGATCTGTCCACCGCGCGGGTCGGGGGTGTCACGGGTGAATCCGGCAGCCCGCACTGCGGCCCGGTTCATCAGGGCCGACTGGTACAGATGGAGGACGAACACCGGAGTGTCGGGGGCGGCGGCGTTCAGCTCGGCGACGGTCGGCATCCTCCGCTCGGCGAACTGTTCGGCGGTCCAGCCGCCGACGACCCGGATCCACTGCCCCTTGGGGGTGCGGCCGGCCTGCTCGCGCAGCATGGCCAGCGCGTGGCGGAGGCTGCGCACGCCGTCCCAGCGCAGCTCCAGGACGTAGTTCAGGCCGCCCCTGATGACGTGGACGTGGGAGTCGTTCAGGCCGGGGATCGCCCGGCGGCCGAGGGCGTCGACGACCCTGGTGCCCGGCCCGACGAGGTGGGCGAGGTCGTGGTCGTCGCCGAGGGCCGCGACCCGGCCGTCGCGGATCGCGACGGCGCGGGCCTCGGGGCGGGCGGGGTCGCCGGTGAACACCCTCGCGTTGCGGACGAGGAGGTCGGCCTGCGCGTGTTCCGGCCGCGCGGCGGGCACGAGGCCCGCGACGGGCATGCTCGTCGACGGCCCGGTCATGCCAGGGCCTTGCGCAGGGTGTCGATGGCGACGCCGATGGCGAGTTCCGCGCCCTGCGTCTCGCGCAGCGCGTTCAGCATGACGAAGTCGTGGATGACCCCCTGGAGGCGCAGAGCGGTGACGGGGACTCCGGCGGCACGGAGCTTCGCCGCGTACGCCTCGCCCTCGTCGCGCAGGACGTCGGCCTCGGCGGTGATGACCAGGGCGGGCGGCAGGCCGGTGAGCTGCTCGGTGGTGGCGCGCAGCGGCGAGGCGGTGATCTGCGCGCGCTCGGCCTCCTCGGTCGTGTACTGGTCCCAGAACCACTTCATGGCGTCACGGCGCAGGAAGTAGCCCTCGGCGAAGGCGTGGTAGGAGTCGGTGTCGAAGCTCGCGTCGGTGACCGGGTAGAAGAGGACCTGGTGGGTGAGGCGGACGTCGCCGCGCTGCTTGGCCATGAGGGTGAGGGCCGCGGTCATGTTGCCGCCGACCGAGTCGCCCGCGACGGCGATCCGGGTGCCGTCGAGCTCCTTGTGCTGTCCATCGCGGGTGATCCACCGGGCGACGGCGTAGTTCTGCTCGATGGCGACGGGGTAGCGGGCCTCGGGCGAGAGGTCGTACTCGGGGAAGACGACAGCAGCCGCGGCGCCGACGGCGAGTTCGCGGACGAGCCGGTCGTGGGTGTGGGCGTTGCCGAAGACCCAGCCCGCGCCGTGGATGTAGAGGATGACGGGGAGGGGCCCGCCGGCGCCGCGCGGGCGGACGATCCGGGCGCGGACGTCGCCGGTCGGACCGCCGTGGACGGTGACCCATTCCTCGTCGACGGCGGGCAGGGGGACACGTTCGTCGCTCTGGACGTCGTCCACGGCCTTGCGGCCGTCCGGCACGGGGATCTGGTAGAGGAAAGGCGGCTGGGCAGTGGCGTCGGCGAAGGCCTGGGCGGCGGGTTCGAGGGTCGGCCGGTTCGGCATGGGGGTCTCCTTCGAAGGGTACGGCGGTGGGGCGGGTGATCAGCGGCGAGCGTGCTCAGTCGAGGAAGGCGAGCAGGGCGGTGTTGACCTCGTCGGCGTGGGTCCAGATCAGGCCGTGCGGGCCCCCGGGCACGATCGTCAGCTCGGCGCCGGTGATGCGCTGCGCCAGCGGTATCGCCGTGGCCTCGACGGGCAGGGTGCGGTCGGCGTCGCCGTGGATGACGAGGGTCGGGACGTCGATGCGCGGCAGGTCCGCGCGGAAGTCCGTGAGCCAGGCCTGGACGCAGTCCAGGGTGCCCTTGGCGGAGGCGCTGACGGCGACGTTCCAGCTGGCCTGGACCGCCTGCTCGCTGATGCGCTCACCACCGAGCACGTCGACGTTGTAGAAGTCGGCGAGGAAGGCGGTCATGAACGCGAACCGGTCGGCAACGATGGCCTCTTCGATGCCCTTGAAGACGCTCCCGTCCACGCCGCCCGGGTTGTCGTCCGTCTTCAGAAGGAAGGGCGGAACGACCCCGATCACAACGGCCTTGGCGATGCGCTCGGAGCCGTACGTGCCGAGGTAGCGGGTCACCTCGCCGCTGCCCATGGAGAAGCCGACGAGGACGGCGTCGCGCAGGTCGAGGGTGGTGAGCACCTCGTTCAGATCGGCCGCGAAGGTGTCGTAGTCGTAGCCGTCGGCCGGCTGGTCGGAGCGGCCGAAGCCCCGCCTGTCGTACGTGATGACCCGGTGGCCGGCGGCGAGGAGTGCGGCGGTCTGCTTCTCCCAGGAGGCCCCGTTGAGCGGCCAGCCGTGGATCAGCACTACGGGCTGTCCGGTGCCGTGGTCCTCGTAGTACACGTTGACGGGTGCGGAGGCGCCTTCGGCGACCTTGATGAACGGCATGGAGTGCTCCTTGTGTTGATAACTTTCCGATGGCTGGGCGGAGACGGCCTCAGAGGCCGTACGCCTCCAGCAGCCGCAGCCAGACTTCGCTGACCGTCGGGAAGGCGGGGACGGTGTGCCGCAGACGTTCGAGCGGGACTTCGCCCACGATGGCGACGGTGGCGGTGTGGATGAGTTCGGTCGCCATGGGGCCGGTGAGGGTGCAACCGACGACGACTCCGCGGGTCTCGTCGACGACGAGCTTGGCGTAGCCGCGGTAGTCGTCGGCGTACAGCGCGGCTCCGGCGACGTCGCCGATGCGGTGCTCCACCGCGCGGATCGTGAGACCGGCTTCACGCGCCGCGCGTTCCGTGAGGCCGACGCTCGCGATCTCGGGACGGGTGAAGACGGCCTGCGGGACGGCGACGTGGTCGGCCTGCGCGCTCCAGGCCTGCCAGCCGCCGGTGTCGGCCGAGCGGTCCGAGGCTCGCTCGGCGATCGCCGCGGCGCACGCGCGGGCCTGGTACTTGGCCATGTGCGTCAGCGGCGCCCGCTCGTTCACGTCGCCGACGGCGTAGAGCCAGTCGCCATCGAGGGCGGTGACGAGGCAGGTGTCGTCGACCTGAAGCCAGCCAGCGGCCGGCAGCCCGACGGTCTCCAGGCCGAGGTCCGCCGTGCGCGGGCGCCGGCCGACGGCGGCCAGCACCTCGTCGCACGCCAGGACGGCGCCGTCGTCGGTCTCCACGGTCACGGTGCGGGTGGCCCCGTCACGGGCGACCCGGAGGGCCGAGACCCCGAAGCGGATCGTCACGCCCAGGGCGGTCAGCCCCCGGGCGACTTCTTCGCCGGCACGCGGCTCCCAGCCCGTCAGCAGGGCCTGGTCGCGGACGAGCAGGGTGACGGCGGAGCCGAGTGAGCCCCATGCGGTGGCCATCTCGCAGGCCACCACTCCGCCGCCGATGACGACGAGCCGCTCGGGTACCGCGTCGGCCGTGGTGGCCTGCCGGTTGGTCCACACACCGACCTGGTCGAGCCCTTCGACCGGCGGCAGCGCGGGTTCCGTGCCGGGGCTGAGCACGACCGCGCGCCGGGCCCGCAGGGTGCGGACCGTGCCGTCGGCCCCGGTCACCTCCACCCGGCACTCTCCGGCGAGCCGTCCGTGCCCTCGCACGAGAGGTACGCCGGCGCTGTTCAGCCAGTCGGCCTGACCGGTGTCGTCACCGCGGCCGGTGAACCGGTCACGGCGGGCCAGGACACGCGCCGGATCGAGTGCCGCCGTGACCGCCTGCCGGGCACCGTCGACCGACCGCGCGGCCTCCCGCGCCGCGCCGGGACGCAGCAGGGCCTTGCTCGGTACGCACGCGCGGTAGGAGCACTCGCCACCGACGGCCTCGGCCTCGACGACGACGGCGGTCAGCCCGGACTGGACGATCCGGTCGGCGGCGACCTCGCCGCCCGGTCCGCCCCCGACCACCACGACGTCGTACGTGTCCTCCATCAGCCCTGCACCAGAGGGGTGTCCACGAGGTGCTCGGCCAGGAACCACACCTGCGCCTCGCCGGTGCGGACGACCTCGGAGACGAGCAGGTCGGTGCTGCCCTCGTCGCCCTCGGCCGAGATCCGGGCGGCGGCGTCCCGCGCGTCGATCAGGATCCGCTCGTGCGCGTCGAGGAGCCTCGACAGCATGGCGGGGACCTTCTCCACACCGTTCGGCGGCCGGGGAATGGCCGTCA